>NZ_DS989854.1 GCF_000155555.1 Coleofasciculus chthonoplastes PCC 7420 | reverse complement strand
AGGTAGCCTCAAAGCGGTTAAGACGCAAGAGACCGCCGAATAGGAATAAGAAGGTCAAGGGGTCGAGGCGATGGAAAAAAGAACGTAAACAGCTCTCTAAAGTTCAGAGCAAAATAGCCCGACAACGGGAAGATTGGCTGCACAAAGTAACCAGTGATATAGTCAGCGGTAATAGCCTAATCGGTGGTGAGCAGTTAAACGTCAAGGGCATGACTCGAAAAGCAAAAAAGGGTAAGCGTAAGAAACAGAAAGCCGGATTAAATCGGTCTATTCTAGACGTTGGGTTTGGTCTAGTCGGTGATTTATTAACCTACAAATCGGCTGAGGCAGGTGGGTTTTATGTTGAGTCACCAACCCGGATGCTCAAGCCAACTCAACGGTGTGCTAAATGTTGGGAATTAACGCCTAAGAGTTTAGCTGATAGAGTTCATGTTTGCTCTAATCCTGACTGCGGTCATACCGAAGACAGAGATATCAATGCTGCCCAAGTAAATGAGATTTGGGCAAGGGGCTTGGAACGAACCTCTTTAGACGCAGAGCTGCCTAGCTCTACTGATTGTGGAAGCATGAAGCAACTAGGAGCGAGGAAGCGTCAGAAACAGCGACTTCAACAAAGTAAGTCGCTGTAGTTCATCCCTACCGTGTCAATCTCCAATTTGACCGGGCTGGAATTAAACAGGCAAATTGCACCTGTGCCTATACTTTTGAAGGATGGTGCAAGCATATTGTCGCCACAGCACTGCTTTGTCTGCACCAACCCGAAACTATCCAAGAGCGCCCTTCCCTAGAGCAATTACTAGATCAACTGGCAGACTGGACGAGTAACTTAGCCGAGGGGTTGGGTGAACAAAAAGCGGCACTTTCTGCCCGAATAGAAGCCTTTAAAGCACAGCCATCTTTCAAAGATTATCAAAGCGTGCAGCATTTAGCCGGGGAGAACTGGTTAACCGTGCAAGGTGACTTGCTTGAACATCTGCGGCAATGTGATAGTTGGAGTACCCAAGAAGCCCAGGTGGATATCTTCTTGCACGAAAAGTTAATTGATGATGCCATTGCCGCATTAGGACGTTATTGTCGTGACCCCTTAATCCATCGGGTAATGGATGTGGCGATTTTCCATCGCCCAGAATGGGTGATTGAACAAGCTCGTCACCATGCAGAAGATATCATAAATCAGGGTAAAGCGAAGGCTTACGATGCAGCGGTGGAGTGGTTGCAAAAAGCTCGCGCTGCTTATTTCCAGTTAGGGCAACAGAGTGAATGGAATGATTACCGAACTCAGTTGATGACGACTCACGCTCGCAAGTATAAGTTGATGGGGTTACTTAAGACGATTTAAAAACTTCCGCCATCGTAACTGAATGGTTGGTTTGTGGATGAGGAGGATAAGGAGATTTACGTTTGCAGCGCTCTGTACAGCTTATTCGAGGTATTGATAATCAAGTCGTTGAGGCGGTTCTACTGACTCTCGCACAGAACCACATCAATGACTTTGAAAATCTATGGAAAGAACAGCTCAGGCTATATGGTCAAGAGGATAAGTATTGGGATTGGCTATTCAAGAAGCGCATTTCTATTTCTAGGGACAACTATGAGAGTTACGCCATCGAGTACCAGGGAAAGACCCAAGGATTACTATGGATTGAAACTCAGCAGCATCGTTCCCAGGTTGAAGTCGGACACAGACTTATCTACATCGAAGCCCTAGCTTCGGCACCTTGGAATCGAAGGGCGATTCAACGACCCCCTGAGTTGAAGGGTGTGGGAACCTTATTATTAAACTTTGCAAGGTTCAGGAGTTTAGACTTGGGATATGAAGGTAGAGTCGCTCTCCATGCACTACCTGGGGCAGAAAGATTCTACGATTCAAGGAATATGATGAACTTTGGAGCTGATTCTGATAAAGAGGATTTGATTTACTTCGAGTATGGACGACTCAGACGGTAGTTAATCAGTAAGGGCAATAGCAGATGCATTTTGATTGGGAAACATTCACCTATGACTCAGAATGGCTGAGGGAAGCGGTTCGCATTGAGGATGAAGCGGACTGTGATATTAGCGCTGGGTTTGACTGGGGTGCTAATCTAGGAGCGGTGATGGCTCATCCAGAGAGATATAGCCAGTTGGCTCGGTTGCGCTCAATTGTAATACGAGAATTCAAGGAACTGCTGGTGGATTGGAATTTAGGAGTAGGAGCCGAAGCCGCGCTAATTTGTGGACGAGGATTACTGATGGAGCGGTTGCTTCATCCTACACCAGAGGTGCAGGAGCGGTTATTAGCTGTGTTGGAGGAGGATTTAGCAAGCCCAGAGAGAGATAGCAGTTCTAAGCCACTTCGAGCTGGGTTACAAGAATTATTGCAGGGAATTTTGACACCAGAGGACTGGGAACTGATTGCGGTAACGGCTGGGAACTCCGTGCGCGAACAGGTAATCGAGAGGGTGCAAACGGCGAAGACGGCTTAAGCCGTGTAATGATATTCCAACTCCTGTTGTGAGGTTCTGCATCTGTAACCTCTCAATCCGATGAGAAATGGCTCGTTCATCGTTGAGTTGTTTCAAGGCGATAATCAACTGATAGTGCACGTAGGATGCTGATTTCTCAACTTGAAGTTAGAGAGAATAAATGGATGTTTGGAATAATCTTCAATACCCCATTCTCATCATAAATATAGCTAAACAAGGACAGTTGACCGGGAGAGACATTACCATTGCGTCCCCCATGGACAGCAATATGACAAGGCGTACACAAAGGAATTAGATTGGACAGTCGGTTGTCCTCTGGCATAAAATTAGCATGATGCACCGATAGCGTCGCCATTGTCCACTCCGAACGAGTGAGATTGGATGGCTTTTCGCCGGGACGCAGACATTGTTTCCCACAGTGGCGACAGCGCCAAAGAGCAGCTTCTTTGACAGATAGGGCGATGTCTGACCAATTATCGGCGTAGCGCTGGCGGTTGATTGGCATCTTCGGGAGAAAGAGTATCGGGGAACAGCGATAAGCACAACTATTGTATTCGGAATGGGGTTGCTAGTGCAGCGGGCATAAAAATACTTGAGCAGCTTCGTAGATACGATGAAGCAGGGGGAGCAGAGGGAGCAGGGGAAGCGGGGGGAGATATTAGCTGTTCAGTTATTTCTGCCTTCTTGCACTAGGATAGCGATCGCTCGTACAAAAGCTCCCAGGTTGCACTTGTTTATGATATCTGCTTTCTCGTCAGCCTGTTAACGGGTTGGTATTTGACGCCGCGCTGCATTAGATTTATTTTCCGTTCCCCGCTATCCCTAGAACATCGGTTCAATCGTCGAATCATCTACTGAAATTCCTAAAAAACAGTCACCTCAGCGACTAAACAATTCCTATTTTGACCTTAAACAGACGTACCATGGCACATCTGTACTTTTTACTGAGTATTTTCCTCAAAAAATGAGGGACAAGTGAGGAAAAACTTACACCCAATTAGCGTATTATTAGCCAATTAACGCTAAACTAAGCCCTTACACCTTACAGTTTTGAGTAAATCTTATCAGCTATTTACCTCAATTATCCCTTCTGAAAATTCCAAACTTGCCCCAAATAATCTTCCTTAGGATAGTTTTTTGAATAAAATCGATCCGATGAATCAGTTTTGCGCTAGGTTAATCGATATACAGCTCCCCACTGCTGGAGCAAGCCAAGTGTTTGTTCCCCCATTTAGACTCCAAACCCCGGTTAACACCCCTTCCGGAATCAGCACCTAACTCCACACCTTTCCTCCATTCCAACAAACATCACTTTTTTTGAAGACGAATTTAAAATTGTGACCTGTGTTCCCATAGCTGTCCACTCTCTAAGTAATCGGACAAAAGAAAACGGCACTGTACTAAGTTTTGTAAACAAGCCTCAAACCCTTACGAAGGACGAATGACGAATGACGAATGACGATCTCCACCGTTAGCTTTTATTGTGTCCACCTACTTATCAATACTTTCCTCCCGCAGCTAAAACAGGTAGCCATGAACCATGAACAAAACAACTGAAATTAAAATCCGAGTCACACCGACTGAGAAAAAAAGCTGGCTGATTAAAGCTCAAAAAGCTGGGATAAGTCTTTCCGAATATCTCAGACGCTGCGCTTCCCGGCGAGAAATACCCACTCAACCACCAGAGGTCAACTACCACTTAGTCCTCCAACTGGGTCGAATCAGCAACAGTCTCAACCAACAGGTTTTAGCGATGAACGCGGCTGTAACATCCGGACAAGACATTTCCAATATCGCTGAAGCCACAGAAGCCGTTGCACAAGTCCTGGACTTACTCAAAACTGTACAATCCCAACTCCTCAACCCACCTGAATCCCTAGACGAAAAATGATTGGCAAAATCACCAAAGGCTCCGACTTCAACAGTCTGCTACGATATATTGAAAGCAAACCCGACGCCCAATACCTGGGTGGCAATATGCTAGGCACCACCAGAGAAGAATTCACTCAAGCCTTCCACCTGGTTTCCCGCCGTTCCAACCGAGTCAAATTTCCCGTTGCTCACATTTCCTTAAGTCCCCACCCCGACGAAAAACTCTCTACACTCCAAGTCTTGCAATTTGCTCAAACCTACCTGAACAAAATCGGATGTTCTGAATGCCAGTGGGTTCTCTACTCTCATAACGACACAACCACCGAAGAAGGTAAAGTGCGATCGCATTTCCATATTGTAGTCAATCGGGTGCAAATCACCGATGGATTAACCGTATCCTCCTGGATGGACTGGAAGCGTTCTGAACGAACCCTCAGAGAACTAGAAAAACAGTATAATCTTACCCCAGTAACACCAAGTTGGGACAGTGAAAAACAGGCTCCTTCCACTGGACAGGAACGGCGACGCCGACGGGAGACATTCCAATACGAAAGGGGTTTGCGTTTATCTCCCCCAGAGAAACCTATCAAGCAGCATCTCCAGGAAACAATTGACCACTTCACCTCTATTCCTCTGACGTTACCAAACCTGATTAAACAACTAACCACAGTCGGTGTGAATGTCCGCATTTCTGCCAACGACTCCGGAAACCTTACTGGTATCAGCTATGGCTTTAAGGGACTCGCTTTCAAAGGTTCCCGACTGGGAAAGGCTTATACCCTAAGGGGACTGCAAAAGTATCGAAACGTCAGCTATGATTCTTCCAGGGATTATCTGCCAATCCAGCAATTGTGTAACTCAAAAACACCTCCCTCTGATAGCCGCTCTACAAACTCGACTCAAGTCTCTTCCACTCAATGGCATCGCACTCAGTTTGTTGCCACAGTTCTCAAGAATTTGCTGGCTAGCCAAAAGACAAACTGTCTCAAAGGGAGGAATTACCAAGCCACCCTAAAATCTGGACAATTATCCCTAATTCATTTACCTTCTAATACTGAAATTATGAGGGCTAAATCGAGCGAAAATACCTGGGAGCCGCTTACGGCTTTCCTCAGTGACCAGCACATCAGGGACTTTAAAAAGATTCACGCTCAATTAGCACAATTGAACAAACCTCAACAAAACAAAAACCACTCATTTGTTGAATTTTAACCTATATATAACAATCCTAAATAGATTGCGGTAAAATCCAATAACTAAAAAAATGACTATTAAATATTAGTTATGCGGGGTATACTTAGGTTGGAAATGGGGAGACAATAACCTGTTTTTTGACATCACGATAAACTCCGATTTCCTCCCCCTGCTTGCATGGAAGTCGTCAAAAACTTATCCTGTGCTGCTTCTACCAAAAAACCATCTTCCATCTGAATAATCCGATCAGCCACGTCCAGAATCCGATTATCATGGGTAACAAGCAAAATTGTACACCCTTGCTCTTTAGCTAAACGCTGCATAATTTCGACAACATCCCGACCCGATTTTTTATCCAGGGAAGCCGTCGGTTCATCAGCCAGGACAATTTGGGGATGACTGGCTAACGCACGGGCGATCGCAACTCGCTGTTTTTGTCCCCCAGAAAGATTCTCTGGATAGTAATTGAGGCGATCGCCTAAACCAACGGCGTTGAGTGTCTCGGTTGCGAGTCGATCGATATCTCGATTCAGGTAGCGATCGTGCAGTTCCAAGGACATGCGGACATTCTGCTTCGCCGTTAGGAATGTAAGTAAGTTGTGTGCTTGAAAAATATAGCCAATTTTTTGCCGCACTTGCATCAGTTGACGCTTACTCGCACCACACATTTCTTGTCCCAAAATCGTGAGACTGCCTTCTTGAGCCGATCTCAATCCACCAACGAGTGCTAATAAGGTGGTTTTCCCTGAACCCGATGGTCCAGTCATAATTACAATCTCTCCGGGGTAAATATCTAGATTGATATCAAATAATACTTGTTTACGGAGTTCACCTCGACCAAAGTAATGATTGAGATGGTGAACTGAAATTACAGGGTTAATTCTTGAAGTATAATTGGACATTTTTGCTACTATTTTTAGTGATTTTTGTGAGGCTTACAATAATTTAAATTAATGATTATTTAAACATAAACTTTGTCCGCTGTAATAATAAAGTTTCAGAATAATCAAATCCTTACTATTCCCCATTCCCCATTCCCGATTAAAAAATATCCGCCGGATCAGCTTGCTGCAATTTTCGCAACGCGATCGCGCCGGCACCAACACACATAATCATCGTCAATGCCAACACCGTTATCGCACGAGAGAGTTTCATGCCAATGGGTAAAAGTGTGGCAGACTGAAACAGGTTATACAGTCCACTAGAGAGTAAAAACCCTGGCACAAAGCCCAAAGCGGCTAACAGCAAAGCCTCTTGAGTGAGAACTCCAATCAGATAGGCATCACTATAGCCCATTGCCTTCAATGTCGCGTATTCAGGCAAATGATCAGAAACATCAGTGTAAAGAATTTGATAAACAATCACCGCTCCCACCAAAAAGCCAATCGCCACACCCAGGTTAAACGTTGGACCGATCGCCGATCCCGTATTCCAATAGGCAAGTTCACGAGCGGCAAATTCATCAATCGTTAAGATCAGTAAATCATCGGGTAAAATCTCTCGTAAATCTGACCGTACCTGCTCAATATTGGCATCAGAGTTGACTTTAATAATCCCTAAATCAATGTCATCTACTTGTCGTTCAGGAAACAAGCGCAAAAAAGTAGAATCACTGGTAATTAAACTACCAATCGCCGAAAAGGAGCTACCCAGTGTAAATAATCCCACAATTTGAATTTGCAAATCATTTGCCTGAACCGAAAGCGGATTCTCTTCTTCCAGCAACGCGGGAACATCGCCAATTTGATCCAGGGTTCCGGCTCGGTCAAATAAGGCGTGATTTAATAACTTCAGTTGATCGAGTTGTTGATTCACATCCGGCAAATTAAACGCTGGCTGATTCGGCTCGATTCCATAGACAAAGATTTGACGACTGGCTTGGTTATCCGGATTGCGCCAAGCGGCTTGACCAATATATAGTAAGCTAACGGACTCGACACCATTAATGCCTGCGGCTTGATAAAGATTCGCTCGTGAGAAACTTTTGATCGATGCCAGATTATCTGACAATTTATTCACTAAAAATAAATCCCCTTGGAGTGTCGTATAAGGACGAACCTGGGAATCATAGAGAGCATCTCTGACTCCCAGTTGAAAAAACATGAGAAAATCAGCAAAGGCAATGCCTGCGATCGCAGCCAGCAACCGTGCCTTTTGGCGACTCATTTGTAACCAAGCAAGTGGGGTTTTGCGGAAGAATTGGTGAAACATGGCAATGATGGTGAGGAAAGGGAACTCTTAACAGGGAATAGTAAGAGATTGAGGAGTTTGACAATTTTTAACTCAACCTGACTAAATTTAAATTTAGGTACTTACTGAGTCGTCGTGGATGGCGCATCCAGTTGAATCGCCACTTGGACTTGCAAATTGGTTAAATTAGCCACCCGTTGGCTATCGTCTGGATTGAGTCCAATTCTCACTTGGATGACCCGGCGATCTAGATTTTCTCCCGGTTCACCACTGGTAACTTCTTGTTGCAGCACCTGTAATCCAATCTGTTGAACCGTTCCCCGCAGTTCACCAGAAAAGGATGAGCTGGTAATCATTGCAGTTTGACCTTCCCGAACTTCACCAATGTCAGTCTGATAGACTTCTGCGACGACTTGCATCTGGCTGGTTTGTCCTAACTGGGCGATACCTGTGGCGTCCACCACTTCTCCAGATTGGGCATAAATATCCAGAATTCGACCAGCGATCGGGGCGCGAATGTAGGCTTCAGCCAGATCCGCTTGCGCTTTTTTCACGGCGGCTATCGCCCTATCCACCTGCGCTTGGGCGATCTGCACATCAACGGGACGTATCTCTGCAATCTTATCTAAGTTAGCTTGAGCTTGTCGGATTTGCTCCCGGATTGTGTCCGCACTTTGGTCTTGTTGAGCGCTGGCTTGGTTCAATTGTGCTTGAGTGGTGTCCAGAACCAGTTTCTTTTGGTCTAACTCCGAAGCCGAAATCGCACCTTCTTGATAAAGCCACAAATAGCGATCATACTCAGCCTGGGCAGTTTTGACTTCAGCTTGCCAACGGGCGATCGCGGCTTGTTGGGTGGCAAGTTCCCCCTCTAGATTTTTCTGAAGGCGAACAATTTCCGATTTTTGAGCCGCAATCTCTCCAGATTTTGCCCCGGCTTTCACCTGGGCTAATTCAGCTTGGGCGACTTTGACCTGGGCTTGGGCTTCGAGTAAGGCAGTTTGCAGACGATTTTGGGAATTCATAATCGCGATCACCTGATCCGCCTCAACGGAATCACCCCGTTGCACCAACAGTTGACCCACCCGATCATTGCTTAACGTCGCCGGGACAGAAACATTAATCACCTCGGCGGCGGGTTCGATGCGTCCCAAAGCGGTGACTTGGCGAACTGTGGGTACTGTTTGCCGAACTTCAGAGGGTTGACTGGTGGGTTGAACTTGGGAAATACCATAAAATGCAGTAGTCCCTGCGATCGCGGTGGCGGTAATAATCAGGACAAGCATTCCTCGATTTGAAGGCTTAGGTAAGGATTGGAGGTTCATGGTCACTCGTGTGAAGAGCGGTAAGTAGTCGGGCTTTCATTAACGTTAACGGTTGAGATCACCGAACAGGGAACAGTAGGGATTTGAGGCTTCTTTGCATTTCCTAGTACAGCGGAAAGAATTGATATTCAGCTACTTAGTGAAGTAGAAGAGTAGAAGGGTATCTCTCCCATCTTTTGTTCCCTGTTCGAGAACGGAGTATTATCTAGACAAAGACAAAGCGATCGCTGTCTAAACTGAGTTGTTGTGGAGTAATACCTGCAATCACGCCAATCAGATCATTATCGAAAAATAGGGCGGTTCCTTGGGGAACATCAGCCGGGGTTGCACCTAAGCTGAATGTACCGGATAGATTGGCGGGAAGTTCAATCAAATCTTGAGTTAAATCAAAGTCTGTAATTAGGGCGAAGTCGTTATTACCATCATCGGTGTAGAAGACATCCGTACCGATACCAAAGACAAAGGTGTCACTTCCTTGACCCCCGGTTAAGGTATCCAAATCACCGCCAATATTTGGTACGCCAGTAAAGGGGTTAGAACCCACTAATCGGTCATTCCCATCACCCCCAGACAGGGAGTCATTTCCAGCATTTCCGACCAGTTCGTCATCTCCTTTGTCGCCATTGAGGATATCATTCCCCAGATTACCGATAACTAAATCATCACCCCGACCCCCATTAATGATGTCATCTCCGGTATCTCCATTAAGTCGGTCATTCCCCCCATCCCCAAACAGGAGGTCATTCCCCGCACCAGCAAAGACGCGATCGTTTCCATTACCGCCAAAGAAAATATCGTCACCCTCACCACCATTGAGGTTATCATTTCCGTTATCGCCATTGAGGATATCATTGCCATCTTGACCAAAGAGATTGTCAATACCACTACCACCCTTGAGAATATCATCACCAAAGCCGCCAAAAATAATATCATCACCCGCGCCGCCATTGAGAAAGTCATTCCCCGGTAAACCCGTGTCAGAGTCTTGATTAATATCTAGATCTCCAAAAAGTTGGTCATCTCCTTCACCACCATCAATAAAATCGTTGCCAATCCCGCCAGTGAGATCGTCATTTCCGTCACCACCAAACACTAAATCATCACCATCAATCGCGAATACGCTATCATCCCCCGCTTGGGCAAAAATGACATCATTCCCTAATGTGCCAACCAGAACATCATCACCTGGGGTGGGGTTGGGAGTTGGGGCTTGGGTGTTCGTGGGTTCTGCAACGAAAATAAAGCGATCGCTGTCTAAACTGAGTTGTTCTGGAGTAATACCTGCAATCACGCCAATCAGGTCATTATCGAAAAATAGGGCGGTTCCTTGGGGAACATCAGCCGGGGTTGCACCTAAGCTGAATGTACCGGATAGATTGGCGGGAAGTTCAATCAAATCTTGAGTTAAATCAAAGTCTGTAATTAGGGCGAAGTCGTTATTACCATCATCGGTGTAGAAGACATCCGTACCGATACCAAAGACAAAGGTGTCACTTCCTTTCCCTCCAGCTAAGGTATCCAAATCACCGCCGATATTGGGTACGCCAGTAAAAGGGTTAGAACCCAGTAATCGGTCATTCCCATCACCCCCAAAGAGGGAGTCATTACCAGCATTTCCGACCAGTTCGTCATCTCCTTTGTCGCCATTGAGGATATCATTACCCAGGTTCCCGATAACTAAATCATCACCCCGACCCCCATTAATGATGTCATCTCCGGTATCTCCATTGAGTCGGTCATTCCCCCCATCCCCAAACAGGAGGTCATTCCCCGCACCAGCAAAGACGCGATCGTTTCCATTACCGCCAAAGAAGATATCGTCACCCTTACCACCATTGAGGTTATCATTTCCGTTATCGCCATTGAGGATATCATTGCCATCTTGACCAAAGAGATTGTCAATGCCACTACCACCCTTGAGAATATCATCACCAAAGCCGCCAAAAATAATATCTTTACCTGCGCCACCATTGAGAAAGTCATTCCCAGGTAAACCCGTGTCAGAGTCTTGATTAATATCTAGATCTCCAAAAAGTTGGTCATCTCCTTCACCACCATCAATAAAATCATTGCCAATCCCGCCAGTGAGATCATCATTTCCGTCACCACCAAATACTAAATCATCACCATCGATCGCGAATACGCTATCATCTCCCGCTTGGGCAAAAATGAAATCATTCCCTAATGTGCCAACCAGAACATCATCACCAAAGGTTGGTTTGGGAGTTGGGGCTTGGGTTTTGGGTTGTTTCATCTTAACTTTTTATCTCCTGAGTATTGGGTTTATTTCAATCAATGAATCGTGCAAAAAAGGGTATAGTTTTGGGTTTTGGAGCAATGAATTGCTGCCAAATACTGCCTAAATCCGGTAAAATCACCCAAAATCTCTGGCGCTTCCTGTTACTGCAAGTCCTGATTCAGTTGCAAACATAACTATTCGGTTTCATTTTTCACACCTGTAACCGTCAGGTTTGAACGCCTAGAAAGTCGCAATATATCAGAGGGTGTGGCTAGCGGTTCATTGGCTTTGTCGAAGGGTTTATCAGTAGACTCTAAACCCCAACCCATAGCCAGATATTTTTGCCGCAGTTTCCGATAAGCCAAACCCAATGCATCAGCCGCAACGTGAAGTTCTTCGGAGAGTTTTGGCATTGATTTAGGGGATAAACTGGTGACAATTACGGCATCTTCTTCAGTTAGTTTGCTATCCAGTTTCCGGAACAAGCCATCTAACCAGGGGAAACGGAGAAAATTGCGATAAAAGATGCGTTTGACAACCGTGGTTTCTTCATCAATGGGTAGGTGAGCAATTAAAACAATCAGCTTGATGTCAAACGAGCCGCCGCGACCGATACTAATTTCCGATAGGGTAACATTGGGTAAGAAAAAGCTCAGTCTCGTGGTGAGTTGCGGGCGCCCTCCGAGTAAAAAATTCAACACACTCTTGGAGTTACCCAAGGATTCGTAATTCACAGTCGCCACTCCACTCCAAGCATCTTCTTCAACCTGATACTCAATCGTTTTATGCAAGGGAATGCGTTGACCAAAGGATTGCTTGTGAACGGCAATAACATGGGCAAAGTCCATATTAATTTCCATGATCCGAGCATAGTGGGCATTTTCGGTACACTCATACTCGACGGGATGCAAATTGGCGAAAATGAAGTCAGGAAGCGTGGGTAAAGGTGGACGTTTTTCTGGGGGTAAATCACCATAAAAGAGCCAAACAAATCCATATTTTTCTTGCACTGGGTAACTATCAACACGCGCTTTCTTGGGGATAGGCATTTCGGGTGCATTGGCGGGAATATCAATGCATTTACCATCGGCTTGAAATTTCCATCCATGATAGGGACAACGCAGACAGTTATTGTCAACCCAACCCAGGGAAAGAGCCGCACCTCGGTGGGGACATTGGTCATTTAGCGCGACGACTTGTCCGTGAGTATTGCGGTAGAGGACAAATCGCTGATTTAACATCAAGATTTGTTTGGGTTTCTGGGTGATAGCTGAACTAAATTCACAAGCGTACCAAAAGTTCTTTAACATCGTTGACTCCAAATTATTTCAAAAAAGGGAACTGAGTTAGCTGGAGAAATTAACAAATGCTGGCGAATCGGGTAACACTGAATGTCCATTCCTATTCTTGACATGACTCGGATTCGCATCTAATCCCCAACCCATGGCTAAATACTGTTGGCGAAGTTTTCGATAAGCCAGGGACAACGCATCGCTAGGAATATGAACATCTGCGGATAAATTTTCGGGTATCGCTTGGGGATATTGAGACTCGCTAACCCGACTATCTTCCTGAGAAACTCTGTGTAGATAATTCCGACATAAACCATCTGCCCAAGGGTAGGTAAAGAAGTTACGAAATTGAATTCGCTTGCTCAGCGTTGTCTGATTATCAATGGGCAGATGAGCGGCATAATTAATCAGTTTACCGCGACCAAAATCAACTTCAACTTTAGTAATATTGGGTAAATAAAAGCTCGTTGTTGTAGTTAACTCGGTACGTTTAGCGCGAAAGAACGGTCGAAATAAGCCTTTGGGTTTAGTGAAGTTGACAAATTTAGTTGTAGCACGAATGCCCCATTCTTCTTCGTGAACCTGATAGGTTTCAATTCGGGGATTTTCTGTGAGTCCCGCGCCGACTGAATTACCATGCACGATATAGACATGGGCTAAGTCTAGCGCATTTTCGATGACGCGAGTGTAGTGATTATTAACCTTGACATCAGCAACAATAGAGCGCATTTTCGGATCGGTAAACTCTGGCAAGTAGGGAATAGGCGGACGTTTTTCTGGGGGTAAATCGCCATAAAATAGCCAGACTAGACCATATTTTTCTTGGACTAAGTAACTATCTACACGGGCTTTTTTAGGGATAGGAATTTCGGGTGCATTGGCGGGAATATCAATACATTTACCATCGGCTTGAAACTTCCATCCATGATACGGACAACGGAGACAACCATCCTCAACCCAACCCAGGGAAAGAGCCGCGCCTCGGTGGGGACATTGGTCTTTCAACGCGACAACTTGCCCGTCAGAGTTGCGGTAGAGGACAAATCGCTGATTTAACATCAAGATTTGTTTGGGTTTCTGGGTGACGGCTGAACTGAATTCACAAACGTACCAAAAGTTCTTTAACATTCTGAGTTCCTCCTACATGGATAAAGGCAGTCCTGGCTTCAGAATTCAAGGATAATCCTGAACAAAGGGTAAAATTTGGTTGGCTAAAAATCGAAAACGTGGCAATTGTTTATTTTCGGTTATTCGGAATAAAAATTTATTCACTGACTGTAGGGAACTTTAGTAACCGAAGTATAGTTAGAGTTTCCTGGCTCTAAATTAAACAAAACTTGCAACGTACTGATAGCAAGGCGCTGGGCTTCTAAATCTGGCTGTGTCCGTAGTTGTACCATTGGTTCGTGAAGCAGTTTGTTAACAATTCCTCGCGTTAATGCCTCAATCACTTCTTGATGTTTTTTACCAAATTCTGACCCTAAACGAGACAAAGCTTTTTCTAACTCTTGCTCCCGAATGGTTTCGGCTTTTTTGCGTAAACAGCTAATCGTAGACACCGTTTCTCGTGAGCGCCACCAAGCACTAAAGGCTTCTACTTCAGCTTCAATCAGCCGTTGCGCCTCGATTGCCATTTGCTGACGGTAGTCTTGATTTTGAGTCACAACCGTCTGCAAATCATCTACATTAAAGACTTGAATGTGATCCAGTTGATTCACATCAGCATCGACGTTGCGGGGAACAGATATATCGAACAGCATTAATGGCTGATTCGGTGCTAAAACGGTAGCAAGTTTGGCTCGATTAACCAGGGTTTCTGTAGCAGCGGTACTGGTAAAAACGATATGCGATTTAGCGATAACAGACATCATTTCCGCCAGGGAATAACAGGATAAATTGGCGTCACTGAACTGATTGGCAAATACTTTAGCGCCTTCCAGAGAACGATTGACAATGGAAATCTGCTTCACCCCTTTAGCCAATAGATGTTGTACCAGCCGTCGCGCCATTTTCCCGGCGCCAACAATGGTGACTTGGCAAGTGGATAAATTAGCAACTTTGAGTTGGGCTAACTCAACCGCTGCTGAGCTAATTGAAACCGCACCCGTACCAATTTTTGTCTCATTTCGCACCCGTTTTGCGGCTGTAATGGCGTGTTTAAATAACTGATTGAGGATGCATTTTATCCCATTGTACTGTTGACATAATTTGTAGGTATGTTTGACTTGAGCGAGAATTTGTCCTTCTCCTAATACCAGACTATCTAAACCCGAAGCCACCTGCATCAGATGTCTTAGCACATCCTGTTGCCGTAGAATAAAGAGGTGTTGATAGAGTTGATGAAACGGCAATTGACCCTGTTGAGCCAGAAACTCTGTTACCTCTCGAATTGCCTGATCCGTCTCCAGGACAACCATATAAATTTCCAGACGGTTGCAGGTGTTAAGAATCGCCACCTCTTCAATATGGGGATAGGTACAAAGATGCGCGATCGCCTGTTCACGTTTAGCTTCAGAAATGCTCAGTTTTTCGCGAATTTCAACGGGAGTGGTTTTGTAACTAAGACCGACGACTGCAAGATTCATGTATCCTCCATTGATGTTAATCGTTTTCTCAGTTAGATGTAATCTCAAGTCGGGGTAAATTTGATGGATACCCCGTTAGTGGTGTGAGTTCTAAATGGGATGAGTCAGACTCGATAAGGGGAAGTTCAAGAGTAAGAAAACCAGAAGTGTTAGCACGGCTAAGGCGATGACTTGAACCGAAAGCAGTGATGTTAAACGAGATGACGCTTTGGTGGTAACAGGTTGAGGGAGTTGCATCGGTTCCGCTGATTTAGGGATCACGGTTTCCGTGAGGGTGATTGGCTGTTTATACCTCTGTACCTTTACCGACGGTTCGTATTGGAAAAAGTCAGGATTGAGTATTCCATTGGGGTCATATTTCCCTTTCATCTCATTAACCTTACTCCAGTAATCTCCAAACTGAAGTCGCCATTGAGGTAAGTCAAATTCAACCCAACTGGTCATGCAGCGTTTAGCCTGCATTTGAAACCCCAAATCGGTAAGTTTATTTAACTGTTCTAAAACGGGTTTAAGTTTAGATTTAGGCAGAATCGGATACATACCAAACCCGAAAATTAATTCTCCTTTCGGTAAGGGGAACATCGGCATATTGGTGTTATCTGAAATCAGACAATAGGAACCGATGAATGTATTCTTGAAATCCAGAAACGCCGGGATACGCTTCAGCGTCGTCTCCATGTAATCCTTCGCCGTTGATTCGGGGAGGAGAATGTCTATCCAGGGATTCACGGTATTGACAGGCGGGGGGATCTCGATGACGGGTAAGACAAATTGATCAAAGGGAATGTCTTGGGTGTGGATATGACGATAGAAGTTCAAGCTAGAGAGAAGCTTGTCTTGATTAATGTCATTAACCGAATCCACTTCCTGGGTAATTTGTAGTGTATAAAACCACTGGATTAGCGGTTTTATTCCCTGTTCTTCGCTACGAGAAAATCCCAGGACAGAGGGAGAAAATAGCGCTTGCAACCCATCAATTTGATTGTCGAGTACGAGGTGCTTTTTATCCTGCAACAGACGCTCTAAGTCATCATAGCAAAGGAAATAAGTCCGGGTCAATGGGCGGTATTTCCTGAGTCGATGTTTGATTTGAGTAATGATGCCAAACTGACCATAACCGCAAAGAACGTGATCAAAAAGTTCACTGTTTTCTTCCCTTGTACACCAAACCCGTTCTCCTGTTCCAGTTACCACTTCCAAGGCGAGACAATTGTCAGCTTGGGAGCCATGGCGAAAGGAGTATTGACCTAAACCGCCAGCCGCATGTGTGCCACCTAAGGTAACGTTTAAATTATTCGTCAGCACTGGAGGAATGACACCATGGGGAAGTGAAACATTAACAAGCTGCTTCCAGGTTACTCCGGCGTCAGCTTTGAACCATAACCCATCGGAATTCAACTCATAAATTTGATTGAGACTCCTCATATCTAGGAGGATTCCCCCTTGGTTCAAACAGCGACCATTGAGTGAATTTCCTGCACCTCTGGCAGAAATTGTTAATTCTTTAGTCGCCGCATAGTTGACCGCCTTAGCCACATCAGTTGAGTTTTGTGGACGCACAATAACCAACGGTTGTTTTTGGATAACACCGCCAAAATCCTGGGAAACAGCGGCTAAATCATTTTGGCTATGGCTAACGTCACCTTCGATAATCCTTTTTAGGTCTGAGATAATGCTGTTCATGGCTCGATAATAATTGTCCTTGGTCAAGGGTTGATTACGGTTGACAAAACGAGAGCGGTTAGGTTTATTTTTACTAACCTACTTAAAGTTCACCAGCTTGCATACAAGCACAGTAAGATAACGGCAAAAAGCATGTATTTACAAATCTGACAGCAGGCTAAGACGATATCAATTTCTAGTTCGCTACAGTTCTGTTGGGTTTTTGCCAAATATGCTTTGTTGCGTCGCACCCCGGTTGAGTACTTGTTGGCGCGATTCCTGGATTTAGGTTGAGGTTTCGTTTGTATGAAGTTCAGTCGTTGGGTCAACATAGCACCAATTCCTGTGTAATCCATTTTAATTTTTTGTGGCTAGTTCGATAAAGGTAAACCCTCATGAGGTGACAACAAAGCCAAAGCCTTGTCAACACAAAATTTGAAGCTATCCGGTTGGGCAAAATAACAGGGTAAATGGATGTCGAAAAATGCCTTAACAACCGTTGTAAGCAGCAATTTCGATCTTAATTAACCCAGGGGTTTAATTCTTCCCTACACCCCTCACCCTAAACCCCACACCCCACACCATACCTACACTTAAACCCACTGGCGAGGCTGTTTCAGCACAGCTTTAAGCATGGCTTCTTCGCTGTTCTGGAGAGGGGAATCATCGTATTCCCAGGAGGCGGCTGGAGGCATACAGTTGAACACACTTTGGCAGTTCACCATATTGCTAGCTAAACCAAACCGAATACCTCGGTCAGCGGTGAGGATAAATTCGGCATACCGTCCTCGCACCAGGCGCTGCCAATGTTTGTTTTCTTCGGTAAACACCATATCCTTGCGTCTTTGCACAATTGGCAGATAGGCAGGAATAAATGCCTCAGTACAATCAGTAACAAATGCGATAATTTGTTCAATATCGCCCTGATTGAGATGGTCAAAGAAAATTCCGCCAATCCCACGACGTTCACCCCGATGGGGGATGTAAAAGTATTGATCACACCAAGTTTTAAAGCGGGGATAATAGGACGAATCGTACTGATCACAAACCTGTTTATGAACTTGATGGAAATGCACAGCATCTTCGGAGAAAAGGTAGGCGGGTGTGAGATCTGCCCCACCACCAAACCACCACGAACCGGGCTGCTGACCATCACCAATTTGGAAATAGCGGTAGTTGACATGAGCCGTCGGCACCATGGGATTATGGGGGTGAATCACAAAGCTAGTACCTGTGGCGAAGAAGGGAGTGCCTTTTTCACCAATCATTTTATCGGCTTCTGTTGTGGCTAAAGCACCGGATTTCTGGAACGTCATTCCCGCAGGCAATTCTCCTTCTATGGCGACATAGTTGACTCCCACTTTTTCAAAGACGTTACCGTTGAGTAATGTCCGGTCACTATATTGGGGCGTTTGACTATTGTCGCTAGCTATCCAGCTTTCGTTTGGGTCACGAGTCCAATGCTGTTCAGTAAAGGGTTTGCCATCTAATTGTTCAAGTTTTTGACAAGTGTGATCAAACATGCGTCTGAAAACCTGTTCAATCCTGCCGCGCTTTTCGGCGGGGGACAGCACTGATTTTTTGAAATCTTGTAGGCTTTGCACCATCGTCTATCGTCTCCAACGAGATAGCTTTCAATTAACACAATAAACAAACGAAATCGGCAAGGCATTAACCTATTTTGCAAACTTAGTGGTAGAGAATAGTCAGCGCTTTGGTATTAAGCTAAAACGCATTTAAATTGTGTATGACCTGTTACCTGTTGCCTTTTGTCTGTTGCATTTCAGGGTTTTAGGTATCCCAATTTAAATGCCGAACAGCTTATTGGGTAAGCCAAGTTGCCGATATAGGCAAGGGCAATGGCTGAATCATGGTATTGGTGGATTAAGTTTTGCCAGAAATGCTTCAGGTGTTAGCTCGGCTATGGATTGATAGAATTGATAAATTGAAAATCTGGGAGTGGCTGGCGATGGGCAAGCCTGGGATGGGTTGATGAAAGGATGAGTTTGCATGATAATCAAGAGTGATTTGTTAATGGCTCTGACACAGGCGGTTACCTGTTGTTGGAGCTTTTCCTGTAGAGGAAAGCTGTGAGACTGTCTTTCAGATAAGCCTGATTATGACATGGCTGGGTAGAGGGGTATACCAGTGCAAATGTTCTACTACAGGCGCGATCGCTTTATCTGGGCTTTCTCTTCAAGTATGTTTGATACCTAAGCTGAACAGTTGAGGAAATTTCAGGAATATCAGCACTTAGCTCAATGAAGTCAGTTCAGATAAATTCAGTTTGTCTGGAGCAGGGGATAGAATAGTTCCCACCAAAGCCTGGACATGACTTATGTTCGTTGTTAGCACAAAGGGTGTCTTCAGCCATGAAACTACAGTTATTCACTCTATTGCTCACTGGGTTGACAATCGCTGTCTGTACTACAGCAAGTCAGTCTGGCTATGCTCAACCTAGAACCTATGAATGCGGTACGAGTAATGGCGCACCTGCAACAATTGCTCATATGGCGCGGGGAAGTATCCCGATAATTCGCTGGGTTTACAACGATTTCCCCCCACCTGCTACACCTCAGCAGCGCTGTGAGGAAGTATCGCGTCGATTTCAGGTGTACCACGATAACGCCAATCTGAACTATTTGACCACAGGCACAATGAATGGTGAACCTGTGATTTGTGTGGCTAGGATTCCTGGGGGGGATTGTACCGGAGTCTTGTTTACTCTCAAACCAGGGAGTAACCCCAAGCGCATCTTACTCATGCTTTTAGATCGGCGGGGACTAACGGCGGGAAATACGATTAACCAGAATGGAGAGAAACGTATCTATGTGGATGTGATGGATTATCTGGATAGCATTCCCCTTGAATGAAGTCGTCAGTCGCTAATTGGTGATGACATGTATCTGTCAATCCCCTATAGTAATAGATGGCGTTCGGAATCGATTAAAGTTAACTAAACTTAACAACGATCCGAAGGTTTGACAGGAAGAGTGTCAGTCGTAGGGTATCTAATTTTGGTGTAATTGTTTCGCTTTTGACAGCTCAACGTTACTAATTACCAGATTATCGCCATGAAAACCTCTACATTTTTTTCCAGGTTGCTCTCTACGGGAATGTTGTCCTTGATGCTGGGAATCCTGGGTGGGCAAGTAGCAGAAGCACAGCGCCCTGTTCACCTGCTTTCGACGACTTGTGTGACGACTCGTGGAAGTAGTTGGCGTAGTGAAAGCCAGGACGTTGCTATAGGCAGAGAAGTTTACACCTCTGTAATGTATATATGGGATGGTGGTGGATTTAGCTGTAGGCTCAAAACGGCTAATTCTGTACCTCAATATCAAACTCTGAATCTAGGATTTGGCCTTCAAGACGGTTCCCGTAATTCTGATGATGCGGTACTTTCTGTTTATTTAGACGGGAATCAAGTAGGTTCTCGCAGTATTTCCCGTGGGCAGGCAAAAATATGGGTCATTGATGTGACCAACGCTCGAAGTGTGGCTCTGGAAGTAACGTGCCCATCCGGATCGTGCAGTAGCTTGGTTCGGTTCTTTGAAGCTTCACTCGATTCGATTCCTGGCTCTCCAGGTGTCAGAAATTAGCCATGAGTATTAACCGCCGTCAATTCACTCGCATAGCTATGTTGAGTAGTGCGTCCTTTGCGGCTACATCTGGCATCTTTTTCCCAAAACCCGTCGAGGCGTTTTCGCTTAATGTTTTCCTGAAGGATTTATCGGCTCGTGGAGTATTCAACGATATCCTGCGCTATACGGCGGCTCGATTAATTTCGGGGATATTGTCTCCCTTACTAGAAGGAGATTCAGACTTTGCCAATCAAATTGAGCCAGGGGCTGCTCCTGTGATTCGAGCTGTTGATAATCAGTTTGTGCGCTACCAGTTTACCCGAGACCGAACTGAACTGATTCAGACAGGAAGTGGCGCTGTCAATAGCCTACTATGGGGTAGGGAGAGGCAAGATAAATGGGGACCGAATGTGGCATTTGGCTTTGTGCAAAAGTACCAAGATAGCTTCAGCAATACCAAAATTACAGGTCCGCATCTAACTGGGATTCATCAAGCGACTAAAGTGTTGCAAAGTCAGGGACTGACGCCTGATGAAATTCAGGGTTCTCTTTTGCCAATCCGATCTAAGTTTGATGCGCTAGGGGGCTGGGAAGGAGATAATGATCCCTCAGTTGGACTCAATTCCGGCGTAGGTTTTACTCAATATCGCACAGTTTTAGGGGAAGTAACCTCTCGGTATGACCTCATTGAACCAGGTTCTGGAGGATTGGGCAGAGTTCAGACGACGGTTGAAGCTGGGGGTCAACCCCGCCGGAACATTTTGGTAACGGTTAACTTTGCCTGAGATGGCGATTACTTCTTTGTCGCTCTAAAAAGAGGGCTGGGGAAACTGAGACTGAATCTGTCGGATTCGGTCTAGGGCTTTGTGATAATCCTCCATTCTTCCTTGGGCGCGAAACAGTTGGGCGGCTTGCTGTAAATCCGCGATCGCACTGTGTAATTCTCCGAGTCGGGCAAACGCTAGTCCTCGGTTGCCATAAGCTTTAGCATAGTTGGAATTGAGCCGGATTGCCTCTGTATAATCGGCGATGGCACGGCGGTCATCTCTGAGTCGGGAGTAAGCCAATCCCCGGTTATAGTAAGTATTTGCCTTGCCGGGATTAATCCGCAGCGCTTGGGAAAAATCCTCAATGGCTCCCTGCTGATCCTCTAAATCAGAACGCGCTAGTCCCCGATTATTGTAGGCGGCGGCAAAGCTGCTATCTATACGGATAGCTTGAGTATAATCTGCGATCGCGCCCGCTTGATCTCCCGATTGGGAACGAACTACGGCTCGATTGTAATAAGCGTCAGCATAGCTGGAATTGAGTCGGATAGCTTGGCTATAATCAGCGATACTTCCTGGTAAGTCCCCTTGCTGCAAACGGGCGAGTCCTCGGTAGAAATAAGCTTCGGTGTAGTTCGGTTGTTTTTGGATGGCTTGGTCAAAGTCGGCAATACTCTTTAACCACTCTCCCATGTCAAAGTGGGAAAGTCCACGAACGTAGTCAGATTGGGCATCATTGGTACGAGTTGGCGACACCGAAGAAGTGGCAATTGGCGTATTGTCTACCTTGATATTGGCAACACTCTGCCCGATTTGCGATCGCATTGCCAAAAATTTCTGTATCGGGATTGCCGCGTTAAATCCGGTTCTCACGGATACTTGTCCAGTTGTATAACCTTGGTGATCAATGGCATCATAGGCTTCTCTATCCCCTTGTCCGTGAATACCAATGACTCGACCCTCCCGATCAAAGACCGGACTCCCACTCATCCCACTCCAAGTGGGTGCATTATAGCGCAGGGTATATCCTCCAAGACGATTCTGAGGGCGACTTGTAATATTCCCTTTAGTCAACTCAGGTTCTCGTTGAGAACCCACTCGATTTCCCATAGTGGGAAAGCCATAAACATAAATTTCTTGGGCAGGTTGCGCCGCATCTGAATTGCCGAGGATAGCTACTGGATAGGGTTCTGGGCTATTGAATGTCACTACCGCCAGATCCAAATGATTCTCCGTCTTCTGTAAACGCTGCACGGTCAAAACCCTGTAGTTTTTCCCTTGATGAGTGCGAACGGTATAGCTTACCTCATCGCTGCACCGACGTGGATTGGCTGAACTGCAAACCACATGATTATTAGTCAAAACGGTATAGGTATTCCCTTGTTTGGCAACAATTATCCCAGAACCGTCACTCACTGGACTGTTAATTTGTACCGTAATTGAAACGGCGATCTGGTGAATTTCTGCGCCATTTTTAGCTGACACCATGTCGCATTCACTGATTACAACTGCTGCTACTATTGCTATCCTCGTCAGTAGATTAGCACCAGTATTCAATGGTAAAATACCTATGTTCATAACCACTATTGAATAGGCTTTGTTTGCCCTTGATCATAGTTTATAGTCGAAAATCGAGCTATATTTTATCCGGTTTATTTATTATTGTTCATCAACCCTATCATTCTAATTCATGTTGTTTTACAATGGATTCGGTTTAAATTCATTATTTTTTTCTTCCATAATTTCAATTATTTTAAAAGAATTTATCATTTGATTGGCGGGCTCTAAAAACTTTTCATAATTCCTAACTTCTGCTGAATAAATAACACTATAAGCTTTATTGTGTTTTAATGTCCAAATTTCTAATTTGATCAGATTAGACTGTCCATATTGAGTGGTATAGACAATTTTATAGGCAGGACGATTTGCCAAAGTCGCTGGTTCTTGTTCAAGAAATCTCACGGCTTTGCCGTAGCGCTTAATTTCCTGAATTAATGATTCTGTATACTCATCTAATGTCATTGGGCGTATCGATAAATCTTCCACACTAATCATTAAACGTTCAGTTCCGAATTGATTGTCCGGATCAGGGATAAACTTAGCCACCGTACCCGTTATCACATCGTCTATAGTTTGAACTTGCCAACTCTGAGGAAACTTAATTTGGATTTTTTCCGGGTACGTTAAAGTATCTGACTTATAGGTTTTTAGGAGTTCAGTTGGGTATAGAGGAGGGACGGGGGGCTTATTTAGGGGTAAAGTCTCTCGGAGCAATAAAGCGGCGGCTAAAGCCGTTAACAGACTAATGGCTAAACCCCCAACTCTGATCGGGGAAATTGTGGTAAATCCCCGATGGTGACGAACCGTTGTGTTGAAAGCAGATTGAGCGGATTTGAGCCAGGATGAATGGGAGGGTGAAGTAAGATTCAGATGGAGTAGATATTTGTTTTCTAGGGTACAGGCTAGGATGATTTCTTGGTTACAACCTTGAATAATGGGCTGCTGGGGCGTTGTTGTGAGTTGTTGTTGGACATACCGACTTAATGTCAGGTTGCTGACGACTCCATCCTGTTGCTTCCTGGGATCGAGTCCCTTGAGGAGAACCTCAGTTAAGGCACCGTATGACTTGGAACTGTTAGAGTAAGCGACTTCAAAATCTCGCGAGGCACTAATAAAATAATGCAGTTGTTTTGAGTGAGTAACCTTTAGATCCTCTGGGGTAACATTAAAGAATTCTCCACCATAACAGCAATCGAGCCAAACAATTTGCTGGGGAATTGCACTAGCCGCCAATACATGGCGCAACCATTTGAGAGAAACGCCCCACATCTCCCTACTGGGGAGAGAATCGCTAGTCGCCAGATACCCCTCCGTTATACCAACTTGGTCTCGCAAACCATGACCGGAAAAAAATAATAAGGCGGTGTTAAGGGGACTGTTGGTTCGGGGTGTAAACAGTTGCGCGATCGCTGTCTTCAGTTCTTTAGCTGTTACACTCTGCTTGGGGTGAACCTGACTTTTGCCCTCAATCTTGCATTCTGGTAAGCGTCGGACGCGAAAGCCACCGAATTCTTCCAAGCGTTGAGCGATCGCTTCTGCATCACGGGCAGGAGTTTCCAGATGTTGCTCATTGCCTGTATGCTTTGTCAATCCTGGATATCGATTGATACCCACGACTAGTGCATCTCGGTTCATTGACACACCCGCTAGGTGATTATCCTGGTTATCTCACCAAAGTTTTATACTGTATATCAAAGCCCATTCACTCGAAAAAGGCAAGCGTGTAAATGATCCGGGACGCGCTGGTAGTGGGTGTCAATCGATACCCCTTCCTGAAAGATTCACCGACCAATGAAGCTCAACATCTGACAACCCCGGCTTTTGATGCAGAGGCGTTAGCTTATCTGCTAGAAACTCACGGCAATTTTACGGTGAGGCGTCTTCCCGAAAACCTGATTGATGGGACGTTGCAGGTTGACCAAAACAAATCGGTGACAGCAGGGGAACTAGAAGATGCGATCGCACAACTGTTTAAGACCATTAGGATTTGGAATCTACACAGCGAAAAACTGTTGTGTGTCCTCACGGAACATTCAGATACAGTTTATTCTTTGGCATTCAGCCCTGATGCACAAACTCTAGTCAGTAGCAGTGCAGATATGACCGTTAAGATTTGGCGTCTGTCGTTCTAAATAGATCGGCTCGAATCGCCTCTTTCGTACTTGGTACACTAAAGAGTTAGTATTAATTTTCAACACTCTGCCCATGAAACGTCAAGCGCTAGTGGTTGGTATCAATCGCTATCCCTTTCTCAAAAATTCACAGACTGGGCAGTATGCAAATCTATCAGCACCAGCGAATGATGCTGAGACTATAGCGCAATTCTTGGAAAAATACGGCACAGACGAAAAAAGGTGGAGTGTCCGGCGCTTACCCGAAGTCATCCAAGACAAGAAATTCAGGGTGGCGACTACAGAAACAGTAGGTCAAGAGAAGTTGTCAACGGCAATTCGGGAACTTTTCAATCCAGAACCTCACCATATCCCCGATGTGGCGCTGTTTTTCTTTGCCGGACATGGGTTACGCAAACAGCAGAATGGAAAAACTGAGGGTTTTTTAGCCACTAGTGATACCAATCAGAGGACAAAGTGGGGGATTCGTCTGAACTGGTTGCGTCAAGTTTTACAGGAAAGTCCCGTGCAACAGCAGATTGTCTGGCTAGATTGTTGTCATAGCGGGGAGTTACTCAATTTTTTGACTGAAGCTGAGTTGAAGGATTGGCTTTCTGGAGGCGATCGCTGTTTAATTGCAGCTTGTCGAGATGATCGCAACGCCTATGCTACGGGTAAGCATGGAGTTTTGACAGAGGTATTATTACAAGGACTTAACCCCCAGCAGCAACCCTCAGGAGAATGGGTTACCAGTGGCACACTGACAAATTTTCTGCAAAAGCAAGTAGAAACTCATCGGGTGCTGCAACGTCAGATTCCTCTATCCCGTCACTTTGGAGAACAGATTCGGTTTTGGCAGGGAAAGAATGTACCTCAAATCAGCAGAAAGGACTATCAAAATCGGTGTAATTTGCTTAAACAAGTCAAGCAGGAAGTAGAAGGAATTATCGCTCAATCATTACCCAATATCACGCCGATCACCTTACATAAACACAAGCAACCTAATCAAGTCCAACGCTCTTGGGATACGGAGGTGAAAACGGGTAACTATGCACCTACACCGCTCCCGTCAGGTACAAAAATAATTGAAGTATTTGAACAGTCAGACATTGGGGGAAAGTTATTAATACTGGGGCAACCTGGAGCGGGAAAAACCATAACCCTGTTAGAACTGGCAAGGGAACTCCTCACCCGTGCTGAGACTGACGTGGATGAGCCGATTCCAGTGTTTCTGAATCTTTCATCTTGGAAATACAATAACCAGAAGATTGCTGATTGGCTAGTGGATGAAATCAGCGATCGCTATAAATTCTTGTCTACAAAAACTGTTAAACTGTGGCTAAAAGCCAGTAAGCTATTACCTTTGTTAGATAGTCTCGATGAGTTAGAGTCAAAACGGCAAGAGAAATGTATACAGGCAATTAATGAGTTTTTAGCCAGTGAGTATCAACTGTTACCTCTGGTTGTGTGCAGTCGCTGCAAAGAATACCAACTCCACTCGACCCAATTGAATCTGCATGGAGCCATTGTTTTAGAACCCCTGAATAAGCTACAGGTTCAGGGGTATTTGGCAAGTATAAAGCAGACAGAACTGTGGGATACGATTAACTCGAATCCTGACCTAGTTGATTTAATTCGTGTGCCATTAATGTTAAGAATAATGACGATTGCATGGGAATCAATAGCAATTGAGGAGTGGCAGAACTGCAATTCACCCGATAGATATCGGGAGTATCTATTTAATGCCTATATCAAACAGATGTTGGCACGTAAGCTGAAATATACAAGGTATGCCCAAGCCAAAGAACCCGAACCCAAAACTATCAAACTTTGGTTGATTTATCTAGCCAAAAGATTAGAGGCTGAGTATAGAACAGAATTTTTAATTGAACGAATGCAACCTGGATGGTTACCCAATACCGTTTATAAACAAATTTACGCTTTGGGAGTGGGAGGAATTTTTGGTTTAATTGGAGGACTGATTGTGGGGCTGAGTGTCTTTCTAAGTATGCAGATTTTCACTGAACTATTTATAGGATTAATCGTCGCCGGAGGCGTAGGGGTTTATTTCGGGTTTTTCTTTGGGATTTGGGCTTGGTTAACCCTTGGACAAGCCTCAGAAATTAATCCCGTTGAAACGCTAAATACATCCTGGCTTCATTTAGGAAAATCCCTAGTTGTTGGACTAATTATCGGGCTGATCACCTGGGGCGTTACCGCGCTACTGTTTCCTCATTTTTTTGGGCGTCCACTGGGATGGATTGTTCCGGTAATTATTGGACCAATCTTGGTTGTTGTTTTTGAAATGACGGGACCGGATATCCAAATTCAGATGACTCCGAATCAGGGAATTTGGCACTCATTGAAGAATGCCATACGCTTTGCGATTGTAGGCGGAACTGTCATGGGTCTACTCGCTTTCCTGCTGAGTAAACAACTCTATTTTATAATCACTTCGAGCCTGTTCGTTAAACTATCATCTTCTGACCTATCTGCAACCACTGTTGTCCATCTGATTCTCTCAGGAATAGTGCTAGGACTTTTTTGGGGATTGACCCAAGCAGGTACAGCCTGTATTCAACATTTTACCCTACGTGTTATTCTCGTCTGTAATGGATCTATTCCCTGGAACTATACCCGTTTCCTCAATTACGCCACAAAACGTATGTTTCTACAACGAATTGGTGGGCGTTATAAGTTTAGCCATAAGTTTCTACAGGAACATTTTGCCAAAATGGAACCCTAACAAAATGAGACTTAAAGCCAATGTCATGGAAAATTAATAATCTGGCTGCACAAGTTTATCAACTCGTTTAATCCAATTAAGGGTTTTAGTCGTTTTCGTCGGTTGATCATCTTTTAACACTTTGATCGCAATTTTCACAATCGCCTCTGTCTTAACTTCTGCTTTGTCTTCTCCCCGTATTTCCCAGCTGCTACTCCTGTCAAAGGCTTGGGTGATTTCCTTCTCAGTAGGTGATAACTGAGGCTTCATCTCCTCTTCAAGCGTAGCGAGTTGATTTAAGCTCATTTGAAACTGTTGTTCGAGTTGGGGATTATTAGCAATGATAGCCATCAATCCCTCTCGAATGAACTCCCAATCATCCGGGTCAAGTTCTAGCTGTTCGCCAATCTCAAATAATTTAGCGTTGTCCTCAGCACTCATGGGAGGTTCTAAGTTATTTAGAGCCAGCAATAACGCCAATAACGTATCAGATGCTGCATTCATCGCCTGATTGAGGTACTATAACAAGTATTAATTTTAGTTGATTGTACAGATATGAGGCGGCAAGCATTGGTAGTCGGTATTAATCGATACCCCGGCTTGAAAGAAACACCGACAAGCGACACCCCCGATCTGAAAACCGCCGTGAGTGACGCTGAAGCGATCGCTCGTCTCCTCGAACTTTACGGTAGCTTTAAGGTGGAGCGACTTCCCCATCGTCATGTGGATGCATCCCAATTCGATAGTACAGGGTTGGTGACAGCCAAGGAGTTGAAGATTGCCATTACTCAGCTATTCTTACCGGAAGAAAACAATACTCCCGATGCTGGATTGCTTTTTTTTGCGGGTATCGGCTTGTCACAGCCGCATCAAAATGGACAAACCGAAGGCTTTTTAGCAACCAGTGACACCAATCCCAGGAGAGGGCGGTGGGGGATTTCCCTGAAAGAGTTGCGTCAATGGTTGCAAAATAGTCCGGTTCAGCAACAGATTGTCTGGCTCGATTGTAGCCATAGTGGGGAATTCTTAAAAGAAATTGAGGCAGAAACGGTAAGGCGCGATCGCTGTTTTATTGTGGCGGCGTCAGATAAGTCTCAAAAAGCTAGTGCTTATCAAGGGCGTGGGTTACTCACGACGGCTCTTTGTCAACGTCTTAACCTCAGCAATTCTGACGATAAAATGGTAACAAATTACCTGTTAGAACATAATATTAACGATACCCTTGGCGAAGGAATAAACAAACAAAACCCTAGGGTTCACAATAGGGGAAACTCAATCATTCTAACCGTTAAGCCAATAATTCCACAAGTTTTACTACCTCAAGAACCCCATCCGCTCGATTGCTTATGGGAGAAAACTAATGGCTGGTTTTCGGAGACCCATTCTTTGATGAAACATAATTTTGACAAGGACTGTCAATACTCCACCTATAAAGACGAGGTAAATAAGGCATTAGGGATAGATCTCCCTGGTGAATGGTGGAATAATCCGAAATCTGCCCATAATCTATACGAGTCGCTGAAATCCTTATGCGGTGAAACTTTTTCTGGATGGAGTAAGAGAGGCGATCGGCATATTTCTGTGGGTGCTGCTTACTTAATCGCGTTAATGGCTCATCAAGCGAGTTGTAAGCATATCACTCCCCTGATTGAAGGGATCAGTGATTGGGAAGGCTGCGAAAAAGCTTCTCGTTATTTTATATTTCCCGTACAAATTTCAAAGGATGCAGCAGCTTCGGCTAAGGCGTTATATGATGTTTTTAAATTCTTATTTGAACGGCAAGGTCTAACCCAGGATTCCCAAGTTGAACGTGTATTCTTTGAGCCACCCGGAAATCAGTTAACCATTCAGTTTAAATGGTCAGCTAAGGAACCCGCTAAAGACAATCCAAAAACTCGGACTCTAGCTAAATTTACATCTTCAATCATGTCTAAAGACCAACTCTTAATTGAACCGCCCAATAACACTAGTAACGCTATTCTAAAACTTTGGTCAAGACTGTTTGTGAGTGAAAATGGTTTTATGAGTCCCGGAGTCATTTACATGAATGAAGATCAGCTAGTTATCGCATCTTTAGGTTCCTAAAAGGAGAAATTTTTATGACCGTAAACACTCCAACTACAGCCTGTATTGTTTGTAGTGATAGGAAACAAAAACGGGTTAATAAATTGGTCAGGCTGCTCCAGAATAAATTCTCTAAAATTTATGTCATTTCCTCGGATAGGGGACAACCTAAAGCATACACAACTCAGAACCCTGAAGGAAAAAAAATACCTCGTAAAGAATTACCTAAGAAGGTAGCAGTTGCCTTCATTCATGCAAGTGATGCTCCTGCGCTTTGGCAAGGGCGGGATATGAATGCCGATCACATTTTCAAGTTTTCCACAGATGGCAATCCACCAGTTACAAATGGAGAATTACCCATTAATCGAAAAAATTATCCTGATGATTTTGGTATAACCGATGAAGACATTGACCAAGTTATTAATTACATAAATCATCCCAGTTCACAACCTTTGCCAGATATGTGCAAACCTGCCAAATTTGACTGGTGTGAACTGGGACAAAAAGCAATTATAAACTTACTCGACAAGCAAGAGGAGAGAAGCAGAATATTTTATTTCCTGAGGTTAGAGAATTAATCAAAAAAAATAGTTATTTTCAACATGAACCAGTTATCACCAGAAGACTTAAAAAAACATCTTAAAATAATCGTGGGAGGCATCAAGCCAATCCTATACGTGTTTGATGACTATAACAACTATGTTACTTGTGAAAACACTATCTGGAAACCAAAGAGTAACGTTTTGGGCAAAGGCATTGGCGAATACTATTGTCCTCAGTCAGAGGATTATGCAAGTTCCGACAATCAACTCCAAGAAATCCTGCAGGGCTTTTGCCTAGATTTGAATAGCTTATCAATTTTCTGTCACGTCAAAGCCCCACCGCTTTGGATTCCCAACACAATGCCAAGTTATGAACTCATTGGTGCTACATTACCCTTTGCTGAACTAGACGGCGATCGCGCCCAAATAGCTGCATTCCTTGTAGACTTTGAGTGGAAGCCTACCCTACTTGATTATAGTCAGGGTTCTGATCAAAACTGGACAGAAATGGGATACCGCGCCATTCATTTGCTGACTCAAAGATATCCAGAAATTCCCTCATTCTTGTATACAGGTATCCAAAATTTAGATCTTCTCGAGCGGGGTTTATCCTCTGGAGCATCCTGGTGCTTCTACAAACAAAAAACCCATCATATTCAACCACCAGAACCAGGTTCATTCTCCCTTGAAAATCTAAATTACATCAGCCTAGAGCGTCATTTAGCAGAAACGGCAAAAACTCGCTACAGTTCTTATCAAGAAGTTCCCTTCCCAAACCAATTTCATGTTGAACCCAACACGCCAGCAGGCGCTCACTTATTTCAACAACTCGATCTAGCTAAACCCATTGACAGATGTAGTCGGGGTCAAGCCTTACAGAAACTCATTGCTGAACTTTTCCCCACAGGAGATCAAGTCCAACCCGTCAAAGTGCTTACCTCTGGCAAGTCAGGTGCTCAAGCCACCTTTTTTGTTAAACCGAAAAACCAAGCCACTCGCTTCCTTAAAATTGCTTCTTGGCTTAGCATTCAAAAAGAATATCTAGCTTATCAACAAATTATTCAACCTCTGCTCAATAGTTACACGGCTACCATTATCCGTAAACCCCTTTTCAGTGAAGGAAACGGTGATCAAGTTCTTATCGGTGCATTGATGTATTCTCTAGCCGGATTTCCTGAAGACTATCAGAAACTACGTTCCCTCGATAGCCTATTTCAACAATATCTCCATCAACCTGAAGGGGGAGATATTCTGATGGCAAAAATTGAGGCGACGCTAGAAACAGTACTCAAGAACTTATTTTACTGCGGAGCATCTGAATCTCCTCTCCAAACTGAACAACGTCCCCTGTGGAGTTGGTTAGGTGAAGTGCTTCCGCCTTTGTCTGGGGTGCTGATTCCTCTCAAGTCAGTTAGCAGCGAACAATTAGATAACCCTCAGTATAAAATGCCATCCTATTCTTTGTCGGAATATAATGATAAAGTGGCATGGATATTAGCATCATTTGAACTGTCCCGTCAGCTCGAACACGTCTGTTCTCCGAATTGTTCAGCGTGGGATAATCAATTTCCTAAAAAGGTGCTGTTGTCGGGTTGGTTTCTATCGGAACTCGAATGTCAAGGCGATGAATTTACCGAGGGTAGTATCACTCTGACTCACCCCAATTTGGGGTTAAGGATGCGACTGCGTGGTAAAAGTCAAGATATCAAAGAACGGTTTAGTACCCCTTGGATTCGCCCGGGAATGGCTGTAGACGTATTGGCTTGTCTGGATGAAAAAAGCCGAGAGGTTGAGAAAATTAAGCGCAAGATTGCACAGTCTATTTGGTCAGAAATGAGCCTAAAATCTCTATCAGAGGATGAAACTCTCAACCATCTGCTGAACACATTTAGCGAAGTCAGTGGCAAACAGCTAGCCAATCCATTTGACTGGTTGGGTAATCGCCCCTTACTTCCCTATCACTATACTATTGCTGGACACAGTGGGTCAATTCATGGTGACTTGAACCTGCAAAATATCCTCTTTGCTGGGGAGAAAGAGCAAGTTGGGTGGTTAATCGACTTTGAGCGATCGCAAAAACAGGGTATGGTTGCTTTTGATTTAGCCAAGCTTGAGGTTCAAATCTGGAATCACCACCTTACTCCCTGTTTAACCCAGTTAGCGACTACCTTGGAATCTCCGGATACCTCGAAACCACAGATATGTTACCATCTGCTGGATTTAGCACTCAAGGCAACGGATTTTGAAGACTATAGTGCTGAACTATTCCAAACTCAGTTAAAATTGAATGATTTACTGTTATCAGCTTCTGATTTACTACTTATTCCTATTGCCAACACTATCAAATTAATTGCTTGTATACGGGGTTTTGCGATGAAACAATGTCAATTAACACCTATAGAATTGAGTTGGGCAAGGGCGGTGTATTGCTTAAATTCAGCCAAATATCCCAACCTTAGTTCTTGGTATTGTATTTTGGCTTTTTTAGCCTCAGCTTGGCATTTAGATGCTGTTCACCCAGAACTCAATTGTGAATATTATTCTTTTGACAGGATTAAACAATGTCCAAAAGCCTCAACTCATAAGCAGCAAATCGATGGTTTTCTTGTTAAATTAGAACGGCATCATGAATCACTTAATTATCGTTAATGTTTGGTGATATTAATCAAAATATTATGGCAAATAGTTAATATAAAAAAGTATAGTGTTTCAGATAATATATAGAGATTTAGACGGCTAATTAGTCGTGTTAGAAAAAAATGATATCTCTTAATCACTTAACCTACCAGATGTCAAAGTCACAGCTTTCTGACTCCTTGCAGTCTAGTTGGACATCAAACGCTTCAGAACGCTGGGATTTTGCTTCAACAGAATGTGTTGCCGATATTACCCCTATTATTGGTTATTTGTGGCTACAAGTTGCTGCCAATAACTGCCAGACAAGATTGGCGATCAAGCTTGCAAATAAAGGAAATCGCTGCGGTGTCGTAGATATATTACAAACAGGTGGTTGGTCTTTTCCCACCAATCCTCAAGCCATTTTACAGCAAGCTAGAGCTAGTCGGGGAGTAATTTCTCAAATCAATGAAGAGTTAGCCCTCGTCAATACTATCTTAAGAGAAAACTATCAAGACACAAACCTTCTGCATAATATTATATTCACGTATGCCTCCATTCTCTCTCAGCAAATTTCCATCGGTTGCACCCATAGCATTGTTGATGTAAAACTTGGAAAAAGAACCAATGTCATTGCGCCTTGGATGACTGATGTTCAGCTTAAACAAATCAGCAAAAATTTTAGTGAAGATTGCAAACAAAAACTGGTGATTTATAAATCGGAATGGTTAGAAGCATTTCAAGCAATTTTAGTAGAAGCGGGTGCGGCTAAGCCAGAGAATCTGATGATTAAAAATAATCCATGGATAGTTCAAAATTGCCAAGGCGAACTGGCCGATTTAGTTCAAGTGCGCTGGTTACTGACGAATGGGAGTATGCCTCAATGTCGCGCCATTGGCAGACAGTTAATTTTGCTCCACATCAATGAGTTGATTTCTGGCAATGATAACCTATTGACTGGTAATAATAATGAATATCAAAAACTATATTGCCAAATACTACCCCGTATTTGTGGGGCAAATGCCAACTGGAATGACCTACAAACGCAATGGAATCGTTTCCAGAATAGATTGCCAAAAGTCAGTGATTTTATCGTAAGACAATACTTGAAGAATGACAGATATGAGGAATTGGAAAAAAGTTACGGTGATCCGGGAAATGATCTAAACATAATATCGTTTGGCTTGTTCCCTTATCATTTAGCAGATCAAGAGACGACCGTCCTTATTAAAGAAATGAATGCTTCCTATTTGGATAAATTATTTGAATGGCTTTGTCGTGGTAACACTTATGACCCGGAAGTGGGAATCTGGCTGCATAAACTGCCTGGAGAAGAAGTACAAGCATTAATAAGACAGGAGCAAAATCCTCAATCGGAGAAGTTGCGGAACTTCAAAAAACTAGCAAGTATTGACCAGTGGCAAGAGCCTGTGATATCGATTTTCTATCGACCTAGCATTTGTTCAGAGTCTGAGGTAATGGCTAAAGTTAGGCAATTTTTGTGCCAGGGAGTTAATATATAAAAAACAACTTTATTCTCATGGCTATTGTCTGTTAGCGGGTTAATCAACTTCTTATTCATAATTTATCTATTAGGAGAGCTATATGAGTGACCAATTCTTTAGCGATCGCCCAACTGTAGAACTGCTAAAGCGGCTAACACCGGGTTCTTTGAAGCAAGAGTTACCAAAAGCCGTGCGCTTGTGGGTATTGTTGCGTTGTTTGTATGGTGATTTGAAAGATAAATATATCTTAAGTGACCCTTTCACCTATCCAGATTGGCGGGATAATTTCTTTACGACAAACCATCCTAAAGGAGAAATAAAACCACCTGTCCATGATCCCAACTGTCCCTGTGTCTTAACAATGGCATACTGGTTATTCGATTCAGAGACAGGACTGTTAGAAGAGGAGTGGAGGCAGTCTCTAGAGCAGCACGATTCTGTTCCTCAGAATTTAAACAAGTTATTACAGCAACGATTGTTTGCTCGAACTCCAAAAACCCTGGTAAGTGATCTCAAACGATTAGTAAAACTGGGTTGGTTAAGATACAAACAAAACCAATATTTTCGGGTTGCTATTTTACCTTATCCAACCCTAAGTTCTACATATAATAGAAATTCGGATGATGAATTTAACTTTTTCAATAACATTGACATAGCAGCAACTGCAGAGAACTTCTCTAAGCCAATTGGGGGAAATCAGCGCTTTTTCATATACCTTGACTACGTACCTCATCCCGAAACTCAAGACAAAATTGAGGAATTACAGGAGCAACTGCAACAGATATGGAATGAAATACCGATCCCCTGTGTACTATTCGACTATCGCAGCACTCGCCTTGCGAAATTAAACAAATCCGTTCAATGTGTAGTGTATCCAGTCTGTATTTATTATGTAGGTCGGACAATCTACCTAGTTGCTTGGGGTCGAAATCCTATTGGTCAAGTGAATTGGTACAACTATCGTCTCGATAAAATACAAGGAAAACTTATATCCTTAACTTGGACAGACAAGCGTATTCCTGAAAAGCTTATCCAGAGGTATCACGAGAATCATCTATTTACACCCGATTACGTCGAAAAAGAATTGGACGAGGCGTTGGGGTTTGACTTCTATGAAACAGCCTCTCTCATGCTACTGAGATTTGAAGGAGATTATCACCAACGTTACATCAAGGGGACGTTCCGCCATAAAACATTTAAGCAAGTGAGTTACCAGGAGGCAGTTCATCTGATTCAGCAACAAGCTCAATCACCAGAAGAAGAAAAACTTTTGGAAATTGTGCGATCGCGTCCCCCTCAAGATGCTTACTACACCCTCTGCTATCGAGAAAATGATCCCAATGTAAAGCAGCGTTTAGGAGCATGGCGCGATCATGTTGAAGTCCTTTACCCTTGGAAAATGCGGCAGTATTTTGCTGAGTATATTCATCGGCTATGGCAACTTTACAAGTAGAGAGAGTAGCTGAAAAAATGACTCTATACCGTCATTTTATTGTTGAGAATATACTCAAGTAAGTTCAAACCCTGGACTTTGGACAAAAGAAAATGGGTTCGCTCAGAATCTTGACGAACCTATTGAGGAAAAATTACAAGAATTTTTTTGCTCATCGAATGACACAATCCTGCCAATCCGTTTGCCGAAAACTGCAAAAAACACCATTTCGAGTGAAGAGGATTTAACCGCTCAGTATTTTCCTTCAAAAATCGGTCAAATCCTCCTCTAACTTAACTTGCGGCGGTCTAGGTCGGTCAGGTTTAGCCAACAACCGCTCAAAAGCTAGCTGATGGTGTTGGTCAGCCAACCACGCATGATACGTTTGACTATGAATCGTCGCCGAATGTCCCATTTGTTGCGCCGCCAGCCCAATTTCCAGACCATACTGCATACTCCGAATCGCCCAACAGTGGCGCAAATCATAAGGGCGAAACGGCATCTCCTGACGCCGGAAATACCGAGTCACTCTGTTCCCCAAATCGCGGTTGGTCTTCCCGTGACAAGCAGGCAGTTTAACCTCACTCAAGCTAAACTCCTCCACCCACTCCGGATGCAGGGGCCAGACTCGCCTAGCCCCCGTTTTCCCCGCCAAAACCCTCAACACTCCCCCACCCTGGGAAAACTCTTCTAAATCCAGATAAAACAACTCATGGGGGCGCAATCCGTAGGTCGCCAGCATCCCATAAGCCCAGCGCCAAGCGGGGTTAGACAGGCGATAGTACCACTCAACAATCACCAGATCACTCGGTAAAGAGCGGGGAGACACTTTAGTCGGAGAGTAGTTTCCGGCAAACCGCTTGGCATCAAAATCAACACTCGCTATTTTGGCTAACTTATCCAACGCCAAACAAGTCTTCTGACGGATGCGAGTATCTGGCGGCGTCGCGGCGATAGCCTTTTTGAGGATTAGTTCGGTCAACGGTTGGTCACCAGGCAGGCGCTTAAACACCTCATTGTAATTCGTTTCCCAAGTCGTCAGAGATTGAGGCGTTTTAGCTCGCCGCATAAAATAATCCATTTTTAGCGCACCAACCCAATCCCCAACTGTTTTATAAGGCAGGGTTCCCGTCAGGCGATGGCGCAAATAAGGCTTCCAAGAAAATTCCCCACTCTCAAGCCGAAAACCCACTTTACGGGCTTCTTTTTCCGCCATAGAAAGCCCGTCAACCGTGGCATAAACTCCCAAAGCAATCTCTTGTTGATGAGGAAAAGACTTATTACTCATTGGACGCGGGGGAAGTGTTGCCCGCAAATATAATCGATTGCCTTTAATAATAATTGTCACCCTCGTCTTATCACTTTTCAGTCTCCTGTTAGCCCGATTAAGCAACTCAATAAATTCACAATCTTTCATCAATAATTTGGATATAATAAAAACGAGTACACTTCAACACCGAGGGAGTTGGAAAGATGGAGACAGAGACTAGGCGATCGCCCTTGCCCTTAATCGTCAAACCCTCGTTCTTATGGGCATCCCACCCCGTTGACTCCCCATCTTCTCACCTGGGTGACAATCTGTCCCTCTAACCGCAAGTCAGTGTTGGGCGGTTTCCCCCCCTTGAGTATAGGACAAAAGCAGACTTAAGCCAAAGACGGGAAGGGTTCTAGTGTCTTCCCTCATTTTTCCCTCTGTTGGTTTGTATCCGTGCGATCGCAGAAAATGAGGGGGGTAATAATTGTATGATTGAATACATAAAACTAGGGGGTGGCTCAAAGATGGCTCCCTAATAATACTAACGTAGTTGCAACGAAAGAAGGTACCCAGTTGAAAATTTTGGAGTGCAAGTAACTGCCTGATTGCTGCTCTCGATTATCTGACCTAGTTGTTGATATATACCCCATCTTAATTGAAACCTGGAGATTTTAGTATAGAAAAACTACGGGTTTCAATGTAGACGCGGTTTCAGGGAAGCGATGTCCCCCCGCTTTCTTGAGTCTTCAGTCACTTTTTTCTACACCTATGATTTTGAACTCTCGGCATGGTTCTACGAAGATGGGTTGGGTTTGGAGTTATGCCTCGCTCAAGGTAGCTGATTGACACTTGTAGTATTTATGTAGCATTTTGGTGACATTGCCGCAGCAGCGGCACAATGTCCATCACTCTGGCATAAAAGGAGCCAGTAACATGATTCCCCGAAGTAATATCCGCAACATTGGAATTTCTGCCCATATCGACTCCGGTAAAACCACATTGAGCGAACGGATTCTTTTCTACACGGGCAGAATTTATAAAATTGAAGAGGTTCGGGGAGGTGGTTCGGGTGCCACAATGGATTTCATGGAATTGGAGGGGGAAAGGGGAATTACCATTACCTCAGCCGCGACAACTTGTACTTGGAACGATACCCAAATTAATCTGATTGATACCCCTGGACATGTTGATTTCACGATTGAAGTCGAGCGATCGCTAAGGGTTCTTGATGGTGCGATTATGGTACTCTGTGCGGTGGCAGGGGTGCAGTCGCAGTCGCTGACGGTAGACAGGCAGATGAAGCGCTATCGTATCCCCCGGATTGCGTTTATTAATAAGATGGATCGCTTGGGTGCGAATCCCTTCTCTGTTGTGCAAGCGCTGCGGGATAAGCTGAATCTGAATCCTTTACTACTTCAGTATCCTATCGGTAGTGAGCAGACTTTTGAAGGTGTCATCGATTTAATTGAGATGACGGCGCACTATTTTGCTGGCGAAAACGGCGAACAACGGCTGATTCTGCCGATTCCGGAAAACCTGCGGGAACAAGCACAAGAGGCGCGGGAGAAACTGCTGGATCTGCTTTCGATGTTCTCCGATACGATTATGGAGAAACTGTTGGACGGTGAGGCGGTTCCGCAAGCGTTGATGTGGGAAACCATTCGCAAGGCAACTTTAAGCCTCCAGTTAACCCCTGTGCTGATGGGTTCGGCATTCAAAAATAAAGGAGTGCAGAATCTATTAGATGGGATCGCCCATTATCTTCCTTCTCCCAATGAACGGGAAGTGGTGCAGGCGATTGACTCTCAGACGCAGGCGTCGGTGACGGTGGATTGTCATCCTGATAACCCTCTGTTAGCACTGGCGTTTAAAATTACCGATGAGGACACGGGACAGCTTACCTATACCCGCCTCTATTCCGGTACGCTACGCCAAGGAGATACCGTCAAAAATAGCCGCACGGGTAAGCGAGTGCGAATTGACTGGTGCGGATGCACGCTAACCACCGACAAGAGATAACAGAGGCGACGGCTGGGGATATTATTGCCCTGATGGGTATTGATTGTGCCTCGGGTGATACGTTGTGTGATTTGGGAAGCAATCTTTGCCTGGAGGGAATTGTGGTTCCCGAACCTGTGGTTACTCTGTCCATCATTCCCAAGCATCAGGATGATGTAGCACGTATGTCCAAAGCCTTGCATCGGTTTACACGGGAAGATCCTACATTCAGGGTTACGGTTGACCCGGAATCCAATCAAACCCTAATCAGTGGGATGGGGGAATTACATCTTGCCATCTACATTGAACGGATGAAGCGGGAGTACAAGGCTGAGGTGGATGTGGGTGCGCCAGCAGTGGCGTATCGGGAAACTATTTCCCAAGGGGCATCCTTTGACTATAAGCTGAAGAAGCAGGCGGGTGGTGCAGGTCAATACGCCCATGTCATTGGTCGAATTGAACCTTGTGAGGAAGCCTTTGCTTTTGAGAGTCAGGTTGTCGGCGGTGCGATTCCTCAGGAATTTATCTCGGCTTGTGAGAAGGGATTTCGGGAGGCGACGGCGAATGGAGTGCTGATGGGTTATCCGGTAACGGGTGTTAAGGTGATTCTCCAAGGGGGTAGCTATCACCGAGTTGATTCTAAGGACTTGGCATTTCGCTATGCAGCGGTGCAAGGATTTTTACAGGGGTTAGCGATGGCTAAACCGATTATCCTGGAACCGATTATGCGGGTGGATGTAGAGACACCGAATCAGTATCTGGGGCGGGTGCAAGGGGATCTTTGCGCCAGACGGGGTTTACTGTTGGGTTCAAAGACAATGGAAGGGTATTCAGTGATTCAGGCTGAAGTCCCCCTGAAGGAAATGTTTGGGTATTCTACGGCAGTGCGATCGCTTTGTTCGGGTCAGGCTAGCTTTACGATGGAGTTGGCAACCTATCGCCCGGTTCCGTCAACCCAATAGATGCAGTGAGGAGGGCGGGTTTTGTTTTTCATTTATTGGTGAGGAGCCGATTTTAGTCCCTAAACCCGCCCCTACAAATTGCCTTCAACCGCACTTAATCTCCATTAATGCCGCTTTGACCCGCTCAAACTCCCGCTTCAGCCGCGACACAACCTCGGAAGAGGGGGGAAATGCCTTGTTTGCCAAGCTTTTGAGCTGCTTGTCACCCCTTCAGGTGATGTTGTCTAACAATACACCAGAGGCGAAATTTTCATCATCGACATCTACCACTCCAAGTCCAATCATGAATGTTCCATCAAAGGGAATGACGAAACGACCATCTTCAGGTCCAGTAACAAAACCTGACTCCGAAGCGAACGTTGTATTAGAGGCAATAACTCCTCGTTTGGGCAGTAAATCCACTGATATATTTTCCCGTTGAGCCGTTACTATATCACCGGAGGGAATAGCGATACCAATTCCAAAGAAAAGGTCGTCGAAAAATCCGTTTGGTCGGGTTAGCTCGTTAGTCAGGAAATTAAAATCTAGTGTAAAAACATCTCCTGCCTTCGCTGTAAAGGTCTGTTTAATGGCAGAAGCTTGAACAACATTTTCTCCAGCGAGTAGATTGGCAGTTCCAGGAGGCAATCCGAGAAACGCTTCCAACTCGGCGGTGGACACAGCATCCGACTCGGTCGTTAGAAACGCTTGGAATGTCCCGTCTGTTGGACCTGTACCAATCTCTGAACCGACGATGCTAACGTTACCGATTGTATCCCAAAAAGCAAAATCCCCAGTTTCAAAACTACTATTTCTGAGGGTAGCCTGAGATGGACGCAAGAGAGAATCTCTATCTCATAGCCATAACCTTGCTCCGTCAAAAATAACTGTCGGTGACGGGCAAAATCTTCTTCACAAGTCCGCAGGGAAACTAGGGTATAGAAACGCGCCACTCTGCCATCGTTTTTAGGGCGCAGAATCCGTCCCAAGCGCTGGGCTTCTTCCTGTCGGGAGCCATATTTTCCTGAGACTTGAATTAACACGTCCGCATCGGGTAAATCAAGGGCAAAGTTACCGACTCTTGAGAGGACTAATCCTTTTAATTCGCCTCTGCGAAACAAGGAATAGAGTTCTTCCCGTTTCGTTTGGGAGGTTGAACCGACAATTAGGGGAAAGGCTGTCACCTTGGCTAAGTGTTTGAGTTGAGAAAGGTACTCCCCAATAATCAGGATTTTGTGGTCGGCTGCTTGTTGGATCAAATGCTGAACCACCTCAACTTTTCGGGGATTTTCTGCCGCCACTCGGAACTGCTGGCGACGAGGAGTAACCGCATAGTGCATTTGCTGCTCACTATCCTGGGGGATGCGAATTTCTGTACAACAGGCTGTGGCGATGAATCCTTGAGTTTCCAATTCACGCCAAGGTACGTCGTAACGCTTGGGACCAATGAGCGCAAAAACATCTCCCTCCCGTCCATCTTCTCGAATCAGAGTGGCAGTGAGTCCCAAACGCCTTCTGGCTTGGAGTTCAGCGGTGATGCGGAAGACAGGAGCTGGGAGTAGGTGGACTTCATCATAGATAATCAGCCCCCAGGAACGGGCGTTAAAGAGGGAGAAGTGAGGAAAATCAGCTGCTTGGTTAGGACGATAGGTGAGAATTTGATAGGTGGAGAGGGTGACGGGTGCGGTGGATTTAACCTCGCCACTGTATTCGGCAATGGCGTCAGGGGGTAAGTCGGTTTTATCGAGGAGTTCTCGACGCCATTGTCTCACGGAGGTTAAGCTGGTGGTTAGGATTAAGGTATGTTCGCCAACGGCTGCCATAGCTGCCATACCGACAATGGTTTTTCCTGCGCCGCAAGGAAGGCAAATGATGCCACTTCCCCCTTGGACGTAACCGGATTGATAGAAGGCTTCGGCGGCTTGTTGTTGGTACGGGCGGACTTGGAACGGTTGACCACTGCGAGTCTGAGAACGTAATTGCAGGGGTAAGGTGTCACCTGTAACGTATCCGGCTAAGTCTTCAGCTGGATAGCCCAGATCAACTAAGGCTTTTTTGAGTAGTCCGCGAAAGCTAGGGTTAAGGTGAAAGGAGACGGGGGAAAGGCGCTTTTCTAGGAAAGGGGCAACCGATTTTTCCCGGATTAAGAGTTCTGCCAAAGGCGGGTCAGCAACGTTAAGCTCAAGAAAGAAAGGATCGTCTTTTCGCTCAATGCGGGTGAGTCCGTAACGCTCTCCCAGAGTCCGGATTTCCTGAATTACTGCTTCGGGAACAGGGTACTTGGAATAGTGATGGAGTGCGGTGAGCATCCCTTCCACTGCTAATCCGGCGGCGCGAGCATTCCAAATACTCAAGGGGGTAAGGCGGTAGGTGTGGATGTGTTCTGGGCTTTTGATCAGTTCAGCAAAGGGAGCGATGGCAACTCTAGCCCCATCAGCCTTAGGGGAGTGAACCTCTAAGAGAATAGTGCGATCGCTCTGGACAATGAGGGCATTTTCGGGGTTGTAGGACATTTAAAGGCAGAAGAATCTAAGGCAGAAGGTAGAAGAGTTTAAGGCTTTGGCACACTATAACCTAGCTTCTGCAAAGCACGGTGAAACCGAGTTTCCGATTCAAGTGGCACCACTAAACGGCGTTCCCCAGCCAAGAAACAATACTTTTTGGTGCGGGAATCATTGGCAATTAAGAGGGCGATCGCCGGATCATTACATTCAATTAAACGGGCTGTTCCTAAATCCTGCAAACTCCCTGTCCGGGACTTGACATCGGCTAAAAATTGTTCAACGGTTTGGGGTAAAGGTTCCGGACTGCGTGCCACTAAGAAGTCTTCTAACTCTTGGAGTCTGTAACCTTCTGCGACGGCTTTGAGTAATTTCGTTGGCTCTAAACGCCACACCGCATCAGAAACCTTCTGGGTATACAACTCCAGTAGCAGCACATCAGCCGCTGTCAGGGATTCTCCCATTGCCGCTATTTCCAGATTGGGTAAGACTCGCAAAACGGGTTGAACCTCTGGAGAGGCTGGGGTGTAATGATCCGTTAGTTCTAAACAGTAAGCGCCAAGGGGAGTCAAGCGGAAATACAGCAACCCATCGTAGCGGCTCAAGAACTCTAGGTCATCGGTTCCCCAATTGTTGCAATAGTCAGAACGAGCCTCCCGTGGAGAAATGTACGCCACATCAACCATACCTAACGTGGCAGCATATTCAAATAATAGGCAGAGTACATACCTGCCTTGCAACATACTCCAGTCGTGATACCCCAGATAGCCTAAACTACCGTAGCCAGCTTCACAAATATAGAGATCCCAAGGGTTGCGGGTGACTTCAAAATCATAATCGCTTGCCTGGATGTAGCGAAAAAATTCATCCACCTGAATCCAATGATTGACGGGACAAGCGTATAGTGCCATTGTAATCGCCTCCCGCCGTCCCACCACAGCGGTTAAGCTTCTTTTCCCTTTACCCGTTTGCCCTTTAATCTGATCAATACGCCTGAATTCATCCAAAAGTTTAGTTTTACGCCATTTCTGCCAGAGGGTGTGTAGGGTTTTTGGAGGAGCAAGAGTGAGGGCTTTTTGACCCGCTTTGGTTAAACGCAGTTTTTTGCTGGACAACTCGGCTAAACCGCCTGCTTGCACGAGCATCGACCAAGCAAAGGCACGGATAAAGCCAATGGGTTGGTCATAAAAGTTATCCTCTTCTGGAGGGGGATCGGTGTAATAATCTCCACCAGAAAGTATCGCTGTCATGGTTTTCAAGGTAGCCGTAGAAGGAAAGCGAGTTTTATCGCTTACAGAGACCTTACCCGTATCAATCAGCCGCAGCACCGCTAATAAGTCTTGCTGTGCGGCTCTTTCCATCAACCGCTGCTCAACAGAAACATCGACAACTTGGGTTTTAAATGTTCTACTGTTGTAGTCAATGACGGGTTGTTCTTGCTGGATAGTTTTGGGAATCTCATCCTCTGTTTTCAGCTTAGCTTGAGCTGGAGGTGGCACGAAAGCAGACAAGCGTTTCTGCAAGTCTTCTGGCATCAGATAGTCGAAGAAAAATAGTCCCAACCTGGAAGGGTTTTGCAGGGTGCCATAGGCATTAACCGCCCCCCAATTGGGCAACTGCCCATACTTTGCCTGAAACTGAGCCGCATCAAAGTGTGAATCCAGTGAATAAACCACTTCTGATACAGCAGTTTGTTGGAGTGGGTCAAGTTTTTCCCACAGCACTTTGAGTTCTTTTCCTTTCAAATAGCGCTGAATTAGGTCAACCAGTTCGGCTTTGCGGGTTGGTCGTTCGGTTGTTGGCAGGTGTGGCAGGAGCCTTCTGAGATAGTCTACAGTTTGCTGGTTGAGCGCCTCAGCGACGGTGACAATGATTGGGTCTTTGGAGTAAGGCATCAGCACTGATGAAGGTGACAGGCTTTAGGAATTAGGGTAGCAGGAAAAGGGAGAATCCGTTTTCGCCTATCGATGAATTTGGCGCTGGTGGGTAAAGAGAATTTGTGCGCCATGGCGCACATTCCCAAGCAAGTCTTGTTCGGCTCTCGTATTGCTTTTGTATTATTTATGTAGTATAACGGAGATGTTGTAGAGACGTTGCCTGCACCATCTCTACAGGTTGACGTTTGAGGTGGCAAAATGTACGCCAATCCACCCACGCTCAGCAGGTTCTACCAACACCTGCTCACCCGCGACTCTCCTTTCATGCTGCGGCGCAATGGCGCACCCCCCCAATGGAGTGACGCCATGTTGCACCAATCTGCCTATCAGCAGTATCCAGAACTCTACGCCCTCTTCAGCCTTGCCGACGCGGTGCAACCTTGGCAGCGAGTGCGTATCTTATTCCAGTTACTCCAAGCCTCCCGTTGCGGTATAGCCCCAGAAGTTCGTCGCACGCTCTCAAGAGTCACCGATTTTTTGCTAAAAAGTCTCCCGGCTGACCACATCTTGACTGTGTTTCTGGCACTGCGCCGAGTCCGTGCGAATCATAAACATACAACAAGAGCGATTCTTGCCTACATTTTTAACCATCCTCAATTGCTTTCTATGGCAAACTGCCGTCGCAGAGCATTAGTGGATTCCTTAGAACATGCACTGGGAAAAAATACAGCTAGAGGCTGTGCCAAGATGCTTTCGACGCCAGAGATAGCAGATTCGGCTTATCTGCATCGTTCTCTGCTGCGGTTTGCCCAAAATCCAGAATTAGTCAAACAGATTGTGCCTCAACTGTACAAAAAGGGTAGCCCACACTTAGGGAATAGTGAGTATCAGCTTGTGCATACTCCTTACCCCGAACCCAAGGAGCGTCCCACCACGGTTACAGCCACGAATCGGGGCGATATTTCTGCTACTTTGGTTCACCTGTATCGAGGTGGCACATCGACGGCACTGCAACCAGCTCTTGAGCGTTATGTTACAGACGCCGCCAACTCCCTCCCCCAGTTTAAGGGGAAGCTAGCGATAATCCTGGATGCTTCAGCCTCAACCCAAGGATATGGCAGTCGTGAATATTGCTGCATTTCCCAGTCTGTGGCATTGAAGCTGGTGTTGGAGCAATGCTGCTCAAATCGGCAAATCTATGCTGTTGGCGGTAGCGGTTCTATTCCCCAACCCAACGGTAACACTGACCTGGCTAGCGCTTTAGTCGATGCGCTGGAGAATCAACCGGATGTCGTCGCCATTATCTCTGATGGCTACGAAAATCATTACTCGGGTGACTTAGCCAGAGTAGCAGCAACCTTACCCCAGTTAGGCATTGAAACCCCAGTTGTGTTCTGCCACAGCAAGTTCACGAACAAAGATGACCTAAGCTGGCGACAACCGACTCCTGTGCTGCCTCAGTTGGAGTTTTGGCATCAAGATGACTTTGAATCCTTGCTCATGTCCCTATTCTCCCAAGCCAACCCCTCCTTGAGTGAACCCTGTTTGCGGGAATTTCTGCTCAAAAAATTGGAAAGAGTGTGACGGATTACACAATGAGTTAACCAGTGAGCAATGACAAAGGATTAATGACCAATGACAAAGGACAAAAAACACCAATTAATTCCGCGTGGATTTGACCTATATCCCTACGAATTCGGGAGTCCCCAGCAATCCGGCGCGATGACTGTTGTGCCATTATTTGGATTAGATCAAAACGACAAATTTACCAGTCCGCTTTCGGGTCTCAAGTTATCTAGAGTTACGGGCTACGGCAGTGTAGAACTTGCCAACCCAGCTTCGGCTCAAACCGAACCGGGGAAGGAAGGTTTGGCGATTGTGCCACTGCATATCGGTTATATCCAAGACCAAGCTCAAAATCATGCTCTGTGCCGTTCGGCTTTCATCGCTGTCGGTCAGCATCTGATGTTTTCCGATGCCTGCTGTGTGCAACAATCCCAAGGTGGCTATTTGGAAGAGCAACAGCAGTGGTTTTTCATCCTCCCCTTACCGTTGCGCTTTGCTGCGTTGCAATTGCGCGGTAAAGAGAGTTACAGCAAACTCTGGAATGACATTAGTCTCCTGAACCAGCAGTTTGGCTTGCAACAGCGGGGTCATCTGGAACAGATTATTACTCGCCAACGGGCGTATTTGACTCAATATCAAAGCCGCTTTGAATTACTCAATGGTCAGACTGGGGCATTGTTTTTTATTCAAGATAAGTTAGTTGGAGTTGAAATTGCACCCAGTGTGGCTTATTTCCGAGAACTATGGATGCCTCTGGTGTGTTTCTGCTACGGTGTGGCGGCAATGTATGTTGAACAAATGCGGCTTAAGGACAAGGCTCCTCAGCCTATCCCCTTTGCGGCTCATACGTTGACACAGTTGCGTCAGCACCTGCATCAAAGCCGTCTAGAGAAACAGGAGCAAGTCCGCTATGGGTTAGCCCAAACTCCAGTGGAAACGTTCAATGTCCAAGAGGAAGAACGGTTCTGTGACTTCCGCTTGAAGACGGCGCTGGGTAAGAATTTTGCGGGTCAGTTTGTGGAAGAATCCGGGCAAGTGGTCTATGCTTCACTTTTTGCTAAACCTGAGTATTTGAGTCAAGCGGGTTGACACGGCTTCGGTAAATGTAGTATGATATATTACAAACGGAACTGAGTTAGGTACGCTGTGCAACCAACCCTGATGCCAAATTTGGGATGCTTGGAAAGAGCAAAAAATGCATGGTGTTATGCTAACCGCCTGTCCGGTCTCTAATTGGTTCAGCGCTCCTCTTTCTATTCAGCATGAGGAGTGCTGAGAAAGTAAATGCTGTTGGCTTTCATCTTAATCAAATTAATCAAATTAATCAAAAAAATAAAGGGCTTGCTGTCTGTTCCAGTTCATCATTGGTGCTGACAACAAGCCAATCATTTGTACGGGTGTAGGATATTATTAAGCCAAAGTGCTGGCACTCTGGGTAGAGCGATAGGAGAGAGTATGAGAGGCAGATGGGTGTGCATCTGGAGCATCATTGAGCATGGCTAAGGCGACCTGATGAGCCTTTGTGCGTAGGCGAGCGCCAGAGCCAAACCAGGTTGAAAACAGACGAGCGTCGGCGAGTGCTTCTCGCTGATGATCTAGCCATTCAGTAATGCTGTTGTAAGCATCCCAGAGTGTTTGACCTTGGTTCCCCCGTCCGCTCTCAAAGTTAGCCACGAGTTGTGACCAGGCTGGGTGTAAGGTTGGTTGTGTTGTACCCAAGACTCGTCCTATGTAGTCGGCGAGTAACTCAGTTGTGAGTTCCTTATGTGCCATGGCTTGGTATTCCTCGACGCTGTACTGGAATTCTTTCTGGGTTAGGTCGAGGATGTTATGGATATGTTCGAGTTGTTCGGTAAGGCTCAAAGAGTGAGGAATGCAGATGGCTTTCTTTTGCCATAAATCGCCGAAACGGAAGCGTGCAGCACCATTGAGGGTATTCCAACAGACAACGCGAACCGGGGTGAACTGCAGCCAAACGGCTGTTGAACCATCATGAGAGTTGTGAAGCAGCAGATAGGGACGAACGATATCGCCACTGATGATCTCGGCTTCAGTATTGATGAGTTTGGCGAGAATCCAAATGCGTTTTCCACCTTTGAGACTACCTGCGGCTTCTAACTGCACGCCGCCTCTCGAGAGGAGGGGGTCAAACCAGCGAAAGGCTTCTTCGTTTTGCAGGGGGGTGTAGTCATGGTTGACGATACCGAGAAACGCCTGATCGCGATCGCGCCGCAGCTTTTTCTTGAGAATAATCTCTGAAGAATTCCCTTCAACCTGATATAAGGGTTCTTCAATGACTCGCCAATTCAATCCGGCTTCAACAATCGCTTGTTCAGTCGTTGGCGGATTTTGCAAGACGGTGCCAAGTTTATGCCAAGCGGCTTGATGGACAAAAAATCCTGACTCAAATTTGTGTGACATGAGCGAACTCTCCTTTGAAGAGATTGTGAATGATTTCTAGCTATTGGTTAGAGTGGCTCTCAACAATTGGTTCTAATTAGAGTTTATAATTCAAGGATATGTTTCCCTGATCCGGCTTGATGTCCCCTTTAAACAATAAGGTAACATCCCATGAACGCCCCACAGATTGAATTTGTTCCCCTGCGCGATGCGGTGAGTACAGAGGCTCTGACAACCCTAGATGTACTGGTTAAAATTGTTCCGCCACAGCCAGAGGCTAACCTAAAACGACCCGAACTTAATCTGGGTTTAGTGATTGACCGTTCCGGTTCGATGGCAGGGAAGAAAATCGCTTATGCCCGTCAAGCGGCGTGTTATGCGGTGCAGCAACTCCTGGGGAGCGATCGCGTGAGTGTAACGATTTATGATGATATCGTCGAAACCCTGATCCCCAGTACCCTCGCCACGGAAAAGAATTACATTACCCGTCAGATCGAACGGATTCACCCCAGAAACATGACCGCCCTCCATGATGGCTGGGTTGAGGGCGGTAAGCAAGTGAGTCAATATTTGAATCCTGAGGGATTGAATCGGGTGATTTTGCTCTCAGATGGACTAGCCAACAAAGGGCAAACCAATGCTGACGCGATCGCCTCTGATGTTTATGGATTGGCACAACAGGGTGTGAGTACCACCACAATGGGGGTTGGGGATGATTACAACGAAGATTTGCTGGAGGTGATGGCGAATAGTGGGGATGGGAATTACTATTACATTGACACTCCTGAACAACTGCCAGAGATTTTCCAAACTGAACTGCACGGCTTAATGGCAACCATGGGGCGGGAGGTGCGCCTAGGGATTGAACCACAAGCAGATGTGGACGTGGTTGATGTCTTTAATGATTTGGATGTCTCCCCTCAGGGTGAGTTCAAGTTACCCAATTTGGTCAAGGGTAACCCTTTTGTGGTTGTGGTGCGGCTCAAGGTGCCACCCATGAGAGCAGCCGACAGTGCCAACCTCTGCAATTTCCGTTTAAGTTGGGATGAACCCGAACAGAAGGAACGACAACGGATACGGCAGATGTTTCAACTGCCCGTCGTCGCGGCGGCTGCTTTGGCTGAATGTCCCCTGAATCCAGAGGTGCAGCAACAGGTGGTACTGATGAGTGCAGCACGCGCTAAGAAGGAAGCGGTGCAAAAGGTGGATGAGGGAGACTATGCAACCGCGAGCCAATTGCTAGAAACCGCCCGGAAACAAGTGTTAGCCGCCCCGGCATCCCCTTTGATGGAACAAGAGGCGATCGCGTTAATTGATTTGGATCGGGATCTTCAGTCACGACGGGTACAACAATTCCGCAAAATGTCTACTTACCAGTCCCATAGAAGCCGCCGCAGCATGAGCCAGTCTACTTATCATGACTATCAAGTGCAGCGGAGTCAACGCTATCGGGGGCAGAATTTACCCGATGATCTGCGGGGTCGAATTGAGGTGATTCAGGGGGATATTACGAAGCAACGGGTTGATGCGATTGTTAATGCGACGGATAATTATCTGTCAGGTAGTGGTGGTGTTGATGCGGCAATTCACCGGGCGGCTGGATCGGGGCTAAAGAAAGAATGTGAACAGCTCCACGGTTGTAAGACGGGTGAGGCGAAGATTACCCGTGGCTATAATCTGCCAGCTCGATGGGTGATCCATACAGCCGGTCCAGCCTGGCAGGGGGGTCATCAGGGAGAGGATCGGATGCTAGCTCTATGTTATCAGAACTGTCTAACGTTGGCAGAGCAATACTCGATTAAAACCATTGCCTTCCCAGCGATTAGTACAGGGTTTCTGGGCTTTCCAAGTGATTGGGCATCCCGAATTGCCTGCTCGCAAGTCAGAACATTTTTACAGAGAAATTCTGCGATTGAGAAGGTGGTTTTTGTTTGCTTCCAGCAGCGGGATTTTGATTGCTATTTAAATAGTGTTTAATCGGACGTTACTCCGGTACAGATTGATAAAAATAAAAGGCGATCGCTATCCAATGAATTGGTAAACATATTTGCTCCACTCAGGTTAATCCCCGCCAACCTCCGGTGCAGATGTTCCTTGAGTAGCTCACCGTTGTTCCCTTGATCTTAAGGATGGCTTAAGATGGCTGTATAATACAGTTCCTGCTGCCAAATCCGGTAAGCTAGAGGGGTTAAATGAATGCCATCAGTGGTTAATTCCGGTCGCAGTTGATTGTCACGACCGAGAAATAGTGCATAGAGATTGAGGTAGTTGGCTTGTTGTTGAACGGCGATCGCGGCGATTTGTTCATTGAGGTGGTGAATGCGATCGCTTGATTGAATACTTACTCGAGTGGGTAGAATCGACTGGACGATAATTTGAGCTTGGGGGTGAGTTTGGCGCAGGCGATACAGAATTTGACGGATAGTATTGAGAATTTGTTCGTCGCTGACCCCTTGGCGTAGGTCGTTTGTTCCCGCCATGACATAGATAATATCGGGTTCAGTGTGGGCAAAGATAGAGAGTCGGTTGAGGATTTGAGTGGAATTTTCACCGGAAATACTCTGATTGAGCCACAAGTATCCTTCGGGTAGATAGTCTGGAGGGAACCACAGACTCAGGGAATCGCCGACTAAAAGGGCTAGACGGTTGTCACCCTGTCCTTTGACAACGGCTTGGGCTTCTTGGGCGAGGAGATTTTTCCACTGTTGGTGAGTGGGTTTGGGGAGTTTTCCGGTTTCAGGAGGCTCGATGAGATGTTTGGGGTGTGTGTAAATTTTCCCCGCCTTTAGCGATGCCCGTCGCTGGTAATATAATTGAGTGCCAGAGGTGGGAGCGATCGCTAAAGGTGAGGGAGTTGGTTTGGGTTGATTGGTACTGATGGGGGTTGGAGTCGCCGTTTGGTTGGGTTGTAACGAGGGCGCGGCGATAGTGGGAGTTGTTTTCGGCTGTCGGTTAGTCGCCGTTCCTTGAAAAGCGTACAGTCCAGCACACAGTATAACTGTGGCAATTCCTAAACAACTGAGGATGTTTTTCATCGTTTGATTGCATCACCAAAAACCCTTTCACTCTCGTTAGTACGTCTAGCGGTTTGGAGCTTATGCACTTCTTGGGAGGGGCAAGATGAGATGGATGAAGCAAGATCGCCCTGTACAACACAAAGGCGATCGCATGTTTAGACTCCGCACAGAGCCGGGTTGGTTTTATCCGATAACGGCTAAGGTTAACTAAGGTGTGGGAATTAATTGAAAACTTGAGAAAAATTCAGGGGGAAGCAAATCTGCACTTGATGCGGTGTAGTTACTAGACCGACATTCTAACCAGCTTTACCAGGTTTTTGTTGCATGATAAACGCCTTGGTCATCCTGAGTAATGATTCCTTTTTGCAGCAAAGCCTCCACATTAAACTTAACCGTAGGAGAATCGGGTTTCAATTTTCGTGACCAATAGGGGGCAGTCTGGCGCACTTTCCTTAACAAAGCCAGCCAACTCATGGGAGAATCTTGCAAAAGTATTACAATGAGTTCCTGTAACTTCTTGGATTGTCTGAATATTCTTTTCTTTTTTGTCTTCTTCGTCTTCTTCGTCTTGGGTTCATTCATCTTTACTTTCCTCCAGCCATTAGATTTAACTATTCCCGGCGACTGCCTTGAAAACACGAAGATTCAAACGCTACATAACGATGACATCTCAACAATCCTACCAACCTTGGCATCTAAAATACCGCCCTCAAAACCTATCTGAGCTAGTTGGTCAACCCCTAATTGTCAGAACCCTAACCAACGAACTCAAAACGGGAAACCTACCCAACGTCTTCCTATTCGATGGTCCACGAGGAACAGGGAAAACCTCCACCGCCCGAATTTTCGCCAAATCTCTTAACTGCCTATCATCGAGCCAACCAACCCTCACCCCCTGTGGCACCTGTTTGAGCTGCCGCAGCATCTGTTCAGGCAGTAACTTGGATGTCCGAGAACTGGATGCCGCCAGTAACAATGGTGTCGATGATATCAGGGAACTGATTAATTACAGCAAACTGTCAACAACTAATCGCTACCGTATCATCTATCTAGATGAGTGCCAAATGTTGAGCCGCTCTGCCCAAAATGCGGCTCTCAAGCTATTTGAAGACCGACTTCCCAATACTATTTTCATTCTGGCAACAACTGAATCTGAAAAACTCTTAGATACTATTATCAGTCGCTGTCAACATTTCCAATTCCGCCGTCTCTCCACCCAAGATATCACAGAACGATTAAGCCAAATAACTCTAAATGAGAAAATCTCGGCTAACCCTGAAGCTCTCCGGCTAATTGCTCAGCATTCTCAAGGAGGTATGAGAGATTCGGTACAACTGTTAGAGCAACTGGCGATGAGTACGAATGGTAAGATTGAACCTCACCATGTCCGGGACGTCATTGGCAGTATTCCGGCTGATTCCTTAGTAGACCTTTGTGTTTCTATTTTCCAGGATACACCCCAAAGACTTCACAATCTGATGGCGCTGTCTAACCAACTCAACGATGAGGGAGTAGAACCCGTTCACTTAGTCAAAGAACTCCTCGCCATTCACCGAGACTTGCTGGTGTTTCAACTTTCCCAAGACACTAATTCTCTCAAACAAGGTAAAGTTCCCTTCGCCAGCCTGATTGACCTGTCTTCCATCGAATCTCTATCCCAGCTTGTCTCCATCCCAGAAATACACCATCGGCTCCTAACCCTAGAAGCCGCAGCGTTAAGCATTCAACAATCCTCTAACCCTTTAATCGGGCTGGAAATTTGCCTGCTGCAACTTGCCTATCCTTGTTTAGGAAAGGAATGACACTTGCCGTAAAAGAGAGGGGGAATTGAGTTCACTATTCCCCACCTTTCTTAAGCTATAGCGCTATCGCGTTGCGGGAATAGGGAATAGGGAATGAGGAATAGTGAAGAAAAAAGCTTACCTGACAAGGGATTGACCCTAACGCATTTCTATTGTGTATTCCCTGTTGCCTTCCTTGGGATTGAAGTATCCCCATCTAAATACCGAATAGCTTACCTTACTAGTCTCTATGAAAGCTTTCACTCTCACAGGAAATGATACCTATCGAATCACGCAGTTCATCCAACAACAGAAGCATAATTTAGATCCAATTTGGGCGATTTTCAATGTTCAAAACTTCTCCTTTGACCAACTAGAAGCCGCCCTGATGTACGCCCAGACTCTGCCTTTATACGGTCAAGAAAAGCTTCTAGTTATTCGAGGCAAAATTACAGCCAACCACTTTGAATTGCTCAACACACTGCTGTCTATAAATACACCCTCAACTGTTATTCTGATTACTCCACTCGACACCCGGACTCGCATCGGCAAACTCATCAAACGTGCAACAACTGTCAAACAATTTAATTGTACGCCTTCCTGGAAAATCAATGAACTGGCGACTAACGTTCAGCAAGAATCACGCACTCTGGGAGTCAACCTACCTCTAGCCGTTGCTACCTACATTGCCAGCGCTACAGGTTCTAACAGCGCTCGCACGACTCAAGAACTGGAAAAATTAGCCACCTGTCGCGGTGAGGAAACTCTCACCTTTGGTGAAATCAAACAGCTAATCCCTAACCTCAACCATTCAACCCTAGAACTTGCCAACGCCCTCAAACACAAAGACGTTCTGCAAGTGAACCAACTAAGCCAACAGTTACTTTCGGTGGGAGAACCCCCCCTCAAAATTACAGCCACCCTGCTAACCTTCATTCGGACTTGGTTAAAACTTAAAGCGGCATTAAAGGCTGGAATCCGCAGCGACAAAGATTTAACAACTGCTACAGGTGTTTCTAACCCTAACCGCTTGTACTTCCTCAAGCAGGACATTCAAGGACTCTCAACCTCATGGCTGATCAAAAGTGCGATCGCGCTATTTAATCTCGAAGGTGAAATCAAACAAGGACTACCCTCGGATTATTTTACCACCCGTCTCCTGACTCTGCTTACCTATTAGAAAAACAATGAAACTAACTTGCTCCTCTGTTGACCTACAAACTCACCTTTCTCTCTCCTGTCGTGCGGTTCCATCTCGACCCTCTCACCCCATTTTAGGTAATATACTCCTATCTGCTTGCTCAGACACGCAACAGATACACTTAACAGCGTTTAACCTCAGCTTGGGAATCAAAACCCGTTTCCTGGCTCACATTGAAACGGGAGGTCAGGTTACTATCCCAGCTAAACTTTTCCAGGATATCGTGTCCCATCTGCCCGAGGGAGACATTACAGTTTCGGTACAACCTGAACCCCAGGAAACAGAAGATGCTGACCCCAGTTGGATGATTACCCTAACCCACGCTAGCGGACGATACCAATTCAAAGGCACAAACCCGGAAGACTTTCCCCAACTGCCTGCTATTAATGGGGGACATTCCCTTCAAATTCCTACGTCATCGTTAAGCGAGGGAGTGCAAAGTTCCTTGGTTGCCACTAGCACGGACGAAGCCAAACAGGTTCTGTGTGGCGTTCACCTTACCGTACAACCCGATTTTCTGGAATTTGCGGCAACTGATGGTCATCGACTTGCGGTAGCGCAGACGGCGACTCAGGTGACAGAGACGGAAACTACTGATGAGGCACAAGCGGAACCAACCCAACTGACGATTCCCACCAAAACCCTCACTGAGTTAGACCGGATACTTTCCACCTCCAAGCCAGAAAATCCAATTGCCCTCTATTACTGCCAAGGTCAAGTGATCTTTGATGCTCAATCAGCCTATTTGACTAGCCGTACTTTAGAAGGGCAATATCCAGAATACCGCGCCTTGATTCCTAAAAAATTCAAAAATCACATTACGGTCGAAAAACGTCAGCTACTAAAAGCCCTGGAACGGATTGCCATATTAGCTGATCCTAAGAACAAAGTGATCCGATTGACCCTTGACAAAAAGAACCAACACGTTCTCCTGACAACCGCCACAGAAAATGGCACGGGTCAGGAAGTGATTCCCGCACAAATTTCCGGGAAAGACCTAGAAATTGCCTTCAACAGCCAGTATCTCATTGAGGGTCTAAAAGTTACCAAAACTTCTGATATCCGACTGCAAATTAATGAGACCCATTCCCCGGCTATTCTTACCCCATTAGGGGGACAAAATCTCACGTATTTATTAATGCCTGTGCAAATTACGGGTTGAAAAATTAAGACTTTTTCTCCCACCCTACAGCTAGTCTGCCGTTTAGCTTTTTGAGTCGCCCTTTCAGAGGAGGCAGAGGGGTTCTGGAACCTCATCCCTAATCTGATGAAGTAACCCTTCTGCTCTGTTCTGGCTGGTTGCGGCTGTGTCAGCTAGATGCATTGGGGTTTTTCCTAGAAAGTCTTTGCTCGCTATCGCTCGTATGGAAGCGATTACACTCTCACGGTATAAATTATGAGCGAAAATGTTCTCAAACTTCCCGTATACGACTTATACCAACAAGACTATCTGCCAACTGAAGTTGTGTACTATAATACCCTACTCCAGTATTTATATCCCGATGCTAAATTCGCCATCGGCGACGTGTCAGGATTTATTGAAAAAGAGGATAGTCCCGGCGCGATCGCGAGTCTGAAGAAGGGGTGGGAAACCTTCAAACTTTCTGGTGCAACGAACTCCCGCCGCTTGGGTCGGGCGATATTTGCCCAATCTGAAGAGGACTCAACTCCCGACCATTTTCTACGCTTACTGGGAAGCAATCGGGCGGCGGCTAATTATGGTAGTAACTTGACGACGGAATGTCAGCTAATTACTACCCTGACGCTGAGAATCCGTATCGTCGAGGATGGTAAATTCAGAACGGGGGATTGCCACGCCAAGGCATCGGCACTCTTGTTTAAGACTCTGGGATGCAAGCCTATGTGCCGTTCCAATTCCGTGCTGTAGACCCCGACAAATGTTGGCTCACTAAAGGTACTATTGCCTACCTGCCTTCCTTAGACAGTGACCCGAATGGAGTATCCTTGGTTATCCCTCGCTCCTGCTTCAAGGGTAATAACCCCGGACGCAATGGCATCAGAGCGCCCAAAGCCCTGGTCTTTGGCGTGGTTCAACTGGCGCCCCGGAATCCGGGCAAACGCTGGGGAAGCGCTAACAGCAGCTATTCTTGTATCCAGTTCTTACCGTGGGACGCCGTTAAGCGTGATATTGTACCCGACACGCTCAAAGCTGTGCGGGAACTCAATGAATTAAGTAGCGATCGCACGCATCTGTTAGAATTCTTAACGGCTAAAGTCTCCGGCACTTCCACGCCCGAACTGCTACAAATTCTCCACCATGACACTCATAGTATCCTGACCACCCACCCGCGAGTCGTCAAGCACACCCTGGAATTGATGCGCGAGTACCTCGTGGGACTGGCAACGGGGGGAAGCCTTAAGTTTAACACCAGCATGACTATGCCCGACGAGCAACTCGAAGACGGGGAAGTCTGTATTCCTGGCATTCCTGATGGCACAGAGGTCGTGGGCTTCCGCTATCCCATGCGCTGGCGCTATGATTGGAAAGTCTGGGTCAACCGCGCCCTTGACCGCTGGCAGAACTTTGATGGGATTATTGCGGCATCAGAGAAAACGTGGCGTGAAATTGGGGGTGACTGTGATGGAGACCTGGTCTGTTGGAAACCAGCCCAAAGGCTTCCCAACGTGGCGGCTGCGATTAAGACCTTTGCTCAAGCACCACAACTGACCAAAGACAAGGAAATCCTGGATGGCAGTTTAGCGGAGATTACTGTTCGGGCAATGAGCAACAATGTGGGACTCATCTCCTACCTGATTGCCAAAGCCAATGCCATAGGTCGCTCCGATATTGTAGAGGAATTAGCTCAACAACTGCAAATTGAGGTCGATAGCCTCAAACACGCCGCCAAAGCAGACCCAACTGTGATCTCAAACGCCCAAAAAGCGATGGGATACAACCGCGTCCCCTGGCTGTCACACTACAGGAACCGCGATGTCTATGTGAAGACGCCGCTACCGGTCAACGAAGGGGCTACAGATACCATCTCTCAACTTGTAGGCGAGGTCAACCAACTGTTCATCCCGCCTCAGTTCCGGATGGCGAACTTGCGAACTTTCATCAACTTGTTTCCTGACAAAGTGCCTAACTCCTGGCTTGTAGCGGCACAACGACGGGTCGAAGAGTTCGCCCAGGATGTGCAAAGGGCTGTTGCTCCGGCTAAACCCTACAAAGAACGTAATCAAAGAGTCCCACGCACGGTACAGGACAAAATTGATGAGAATCTTAAGGGAGTAACTGACAAATACAGAAGCCTGTTGGATAACTGTAAAACACAGCAACAACGTCGCCAGGTTATTGCCGCCTTGTGGCAAGTCCAGCACCGTAATAATACCACGAAACGTTCCACCGCCCTCGTCTTCTTGGTTGGACTGCCCTTTATCCTCGATGTCCTAGACAACCCACCTATTCACACCTTCAAGCTGATTGGACTTAAGGGTTCTGACTATCCCGACACCTTATTCAAGGGGGAAACACTCCAAGTTAAGGTGGATTCGGATTCGCGCTTTGGTAACTATCTGGTTGCCCGGGATACATCGGGTAAGGTTCTGGGAACGTTCACGGAGATTGATGGGATACCCGTTAATCTCGGTCAAGAATTCCGGCTGAAACTCTACACCCGATTCTCTAAAGCTAACAAACCCACTCGAATTGACGCTTTTGTTATCGGGAAGTCTGCGGCTTAATTACCCAATAGCCTCCATAACTGGGGGCTGATTTTTTTTACGACTCAATTCAGCATGACTCAATTCTACCAGTATAAACTGAATCTTTTTCCTGAAGCTTCACGGCAAGATAATATAATCGGTCTAGAGAACCAAGGATTGAATCAGGCAATAGGTCTTTTTCAACAATCCCCCCGATTTGGATTTGACCTAGAAACTTTTTCTCGGGCATCCACTCCAGCAATTGCACCGGAAACGGGAGAGATTCGCTTAATTCAGATAGCTATAGAACAACCTGCTGTCCAAGTAATAGTAATAGATTTGGGGTGGACGGCAAAAGAACGCTCACGTATTCATCAGAAATTAGAGTCTCTGGGGTTCTGGACAACGCTTCAAGAACGATTAGCGAATCCCCAGGTTGAAGTGGTTGGACATTCCCTAGATTTTGAGCAGCGATGGATGTTGGCTAAGTATAATTTTCCCATCCGTAACCTCCGAGATACTAAACTTATGTCCCAAGTTTACTGGGCTGGACTAGACCCTTGGTTGTTAAAACAGCACGGGAAACCCCACAGTTTAGAAAGTGTTTGTTTGCGACTGGGAATCTCTATCGATAAATCCCGACAAACCTCTGACTGGGGTTGGGGGGATTTAGGCAATGGGCAATTGAGTAATAATCAATTCAATTATGCCGCCAATGATGCTTCTATTACGATTAAGGTACATGATTTATTAGAGCCTCGGCTCAAAGAAATTGGGGTTTGGACTAGCTATTTAATCGAGTGTGCCGCGTCACCGGCTTTTGCTCAAATGTCTCACTACGGGATGCCTGTGGATGAAGGGGTGTTGGCTGATGTCACTGTTGCTTACGAGGCGGCTTATCAATCGTTGGTGGAGCAACTGGGTGGAACGTTTTCTGAGTGTCTTCCTCATCTTTATTCACCGAAGAAGTTAATTGCTCTTATCAATAGAAGGTTTCGGGTTACGCTCAAATCAGCCAATGTTGATGATTTAAGTAAGTTATGGGGGATTCCAGAAGTACGTTTAATTAGCGTTATCAAGACAACTAAAACCTATGTCGATTATCTACATTCTATTCAGGCTCAAGTAAGAAATGGCTTCGTTAGAGGAAAGTATACCCAAATCAATCGCAAGGGATTTGGTCGCAGTAGCTGTTCTGAACCGAATTTACAGAATCCTCCTTCACCGACTACATTTCCTCCTGAGTTAACGCCCTACAATTTGCCACCTATTCGCTCGGTATTCCGCACTCATTCAGGATGTATTGGTGTTTGGTGTGATGCGTCTAAGCTTCATGCTAGAGTGGCAACTCAAGCGTCTCTTGACCCGGAGTTAATTGCCCGATTTAATAGCCCTCACGGGGATATCTTTTGCACAATTGCTGAGAAATTATCCCAGTTGGAGGGTATGGGGTCGGATTGGACTGAAGAGAATATTAGGCGATGGACGTTAGATAAACACCACGCCAATTATGCACAGGCTTCTCGTTTACGAGCCATGTCTAAGTCGGTTCACTATGGGTCGCAGAATCTGCAAGGATGGCGCACGTTGCAAAAGACAATCCGGACTAAATCTGGAATTGTTTTATCGGATGAGAGTGCGAAAAATTCGATTAAAGCTTGGAGGCAAACTTATAAGGTTCTGGCTTCTTTTCAGCACTCTATTGTTGAAAAAGCGAATCATGATTTGCCATCGGTGTTAGGGATGCATCTAATACAATCGCGTAGTAAATTCGGTTTGGGCTATGTCCGTTGTCTAACGGGTCGCGGTGTGTTTCTCCCTAAATGGCGGCAAAACGTTGAAGATGGTAGGGAGCCGAAGATAGAGGGCAAATGGAAAAAGTTTAATGGTCTATATTCTACGTTGGTTTCAGTGAAAAGTCCAGATGCTAATGCGGCTTACTGGACAATGTGTGAAGCTGATATTATTAAAACCTTTTTGGCGTACTGCGTAGCGGCTTTTGATGCTTATCCTGAATGGGAAGCTTGGGTGGGGAATTGCTGTCATGATGAAGCGGATATTTTTGGTAAAGAAGAATTTGGTGTGGAAATAGCTAGTGCTGTGCAAATGGCGATGGAACGGGCGATGAGAATAGTCATTAAGGATATTCCGGTTTCTGAGGATGAATGTCCAGAACGTCTCTTAGGAAACTGTTGGACTGACAAATAGATACTCTCAACCCAATGATCTACTCCCAAGGCTTTTCCCTGCCAATTTTACCTCCAACGACCTACGCTTGGTATCAAAAATGCGATGAAAAAGTGACCTCAACAGGCAATTTAACCCCTTTCGTTTTGTTCGAGATTTCCCAGTTTATCTGCTTCGCCCCAACCTGACAAGAACAGCATTACAAAATCAAAATCCCCTGGGGATGGACATCTGGAATTGTCCACCACTCGGTTCCCAACTCGACGATAGTCCAAGTCTTTCTTCCCGAATTTTCAGTATTCCTCTGCAAGGGTTAGGAATTGGTCAACAGTTAGCTTGGCTCAAAACCCATCGGTAATGGGTGAGCGACTGCTTTCCAAAACGCGCCTACACGATTAGAGATTTTTAGAGTAGTACTCATGAGCGACAATATTCTCCGCCAAATTAGACAAGAACGCCATGCTCAATGGTATCAACAAAATACAGCGATAATCGAATCCGCTCAAATTCCCTTTAAATGGGCTGGTCAACAGAAAGTTACGATGCTATTTCGCGAGGAAAATAAGCCGAAAGTGGATTTTTATCCTCACACAGGACGTTGGCGGGTAGCGGGTGTGAAAAAGACATTCAGAGGTGGAGCTAAATCCTTTATTCAGTGGTATCAGAAGCAATCGATACAAGGATAAATGCGTCTGAGGGAATGACGAACCACTTCCTCTATGTGCGCCTGTACGCTGCATCATGAATTCCCAAGAGTTAGGGAGGGTGTGTAGATTTTTGAGTTGGAAGTGAAGCTCATCAGTCAGTCCCGAATATGCCGTATTTTCTAGCAATAGTTGTTGAATTCATCTTTATCAAATCATGCTGCAAAAGCTAACCCCATCACCTTATCAAACCTGTATCCTTAACGCTGTCTCCCAAAACTTAATTCTACCCATTAAATCAGGAATCGGTGTCATCGCTTTAGCCGGAACGGGAAAATCCACACTGATTACTCTAATTGCTGAAACGATTCAGAAGCAGGGGCTTCAGCCGGAAGAGATGGTTATCCTAGTTTTTGGGACTAAAAATAAAGACGATTTAAGGAAGTGTATCCAATCAAAATTGGGGACAAAGTGGGGTCGAACTGTCCGAACTATTCATTCTTTAGCTTATTCTATATACAGGGAGGCTTTGAATGTCAGTACTGCCAACGTTAACCCCTACAAATATGAAACTATTGCCTCTAAGTTAGGCTGGATTACCGGAAATGTTGGCAGATTAGGACGACTTGTTGCCAATTCGGACTATCCGGCGATTCTTAATGAGAAAGCCTTTATCAAACTGTTGGAACTCTTACGCCTATACGCCTACCAACCCAACCCAGAAAATATCCAAACCCTCAACCAAACCTACAACCTATCAGTTACTGACTTCAATCGAGTTGCTCAAGCGGCGAAAGACTGCTTAGACAGAGGGGAAGAAGAGGCTCTATTTAGAAACCAAATTGACACAACGGATATGGTCTGGATTCCCTGGAAATGCCAGGAGATTCCGTTTTTTAAAGGTGCGATCGCGAGATTAAAAAATCGCCTCAAAGTTATCCTCATAGACGAAGCTCAAGATGTCGATAACCTTCAGCTTTCTATGCTGCAACTTCTAATTACTTCATCCCAATCTTTCTTGATTGCCGTTGGTGATCCTAATCAATCAGTATACCATTTTCGAGGGTGTTTAAGTGATGGACTGGCAAAGATTATGTCTCGCTTCAATTGCCAAGTATTTGAGAGTCCCCTCAATTACCGCTGCGGTCAGCTTCACCTCCAACTCGTCAGAGATATATTCCCACACATCCCTATCCAAGCTCACCCGAATGCTCCTCAAGGGGAAATCCGAATTATTTCCAGCGCTGACTTATTAAAATGCTTCACAGACTCCACTCTCACCTATTTAATAGTAAGCCGGAAAAACTCGACTCTCATTCAAAGCGCTATCCGAATTATTGCCACCGGAAAAACTGCCACGATAAAAGACGAAAAAGCCGGAGATTATTTGTTCAAAGAAATAAAGCGCATCGCCGAAAAGCCATATAATCCCCTAACTTTTGAACACAAACTGGACGTTTACGCCGCCAAAACTCGTCATTTTCTCGAACAGTCTCCAGATGCTCCAACCCGACTAGCAGAATTTGCCGACTTTATAGAAAGTATCCGCACCCTTTACGATACTTACAAACCTGCCACGCTCCAAAAGTGGCAAACAACGATTAATCAAATTTTCAACTCTAGGAAGTCTACATCCATTCACTTACTCAGTATTCACAGTGCTAAAGGTGCAGAAGCTGAAGTCGTTTTCCTCCTCTATCCAGAGGAGATCCCCTTTACCCACTCCCAACAATCTCTAGAAGAACTTCAACAGGAGTGGAATACTCTCTATATTGCTCTAACTCGAATCAAAGCTAATCGAAATCCTGGAAGTGGCATTCTGTATCTCGTTTTAAAAGAGAGAGATTGTACTATCTATCCGGATTGGCTTCCTCAAGCCTATCGACAGTTATATAAATTCGACAAACCTGTCAATTCGATTTAGTTGAATATTTGGCATCGGAAAGCCTGTTCTAGGCTTGAGGAGCCGAGCCAACACTTACTTTTTTCTTCCACAGAGTCTTACTCTATTCTCTTTCCCCTACCTGGTAATGTCAAAGCACTGAGTACAAGTACTTACAGTTTGAGAAAGTTGATGGGCATACTAAAATGAAGCAAATAGCCCCATGTTAACCTTCAGTAAATGCCTACCCCTGATGAGTTGATAGCGATGCTCGATCGCATTCTCAATGGTAGTCGAGATGAGTCAGAAGTTGCCCAACTTCCACCCAATAGCGATCAATCTCTATACCTATTACTGATATTAATAAACATGATAAAATCAAATAATTGGCATTTATATATAATTTAATAGACGTAAAATCATCTTTGTTTGTCTCTAAATCATTTAGTTTTTTTTTAATTTCTTTTTTAATGGGTTCGATTTCTCCTTTTATTGAATCCATTTTTTGTTGCTCACCATTTGCAATAATAAATTGAAATCCTAAAAACACAAGTGCTAACCCAAAAAGTTTAAGTTTTTTAAAACTTGCAATGATTGGTTCACTCGAATCGATCTTACTTAAGATAATTGATTCACTCAAGTCGATATCACTTAAATTGAATTCATTTTTTTGACTATCTATAAATAGTTTTTTTATGCGATTAAGTTTAAAATTGTTGATATGCCTTGTATTAATGTCAATAAAATTTAAAAATAAGCTATTTTTAATTGCGAGCTGATCGCTAAATCCATAACTAATTATTAAACACAAACACTCATTCAAACCATATACCTTTTTTTCAAACTCATTGAGAGACAAGTTATTAATTTTAATTGAAAAATACTTGGATACGATCCAGTTGAAAAACTGCTGTAACTTGTCATGCAATGCAATGATTTCATAAGCCTTGATCTTCATTGATAGCAGTAATTCATTAGCATCCCTGACCATGACCGCTACTAACAAAAATATTTCTCTCCAGCGGTTGTCCGTAATATAGTTGGCTAAACTTTGCCAATGAGCATGGTCAACGAACCATTTGGCAGTGAGATACTCTTGAAACGTCAGATGTGAAAATGACCAAACTTTCTGACTTCGCTCAATCAACAACCCATGCTGAGATTCAATCGCCCTCAACACCACCCGACTATCCCGCTGTCCAATCCCCAAAAACTCCGCAATATACCCCTCAATCTCCGCCTGCTCAAACAATACATACTGCGGTTGCTCGAACTTCTTCACCGCCAGATAGCTCAATAACTCCAGCTTTCGCTCCACCGACAAATCCCGATAAATCTCATCCCGCTCAATCTCCCGCGACTTGTCCCATTGCTCCAGCAGTAACTCCAACCCCTCTTCATAGAGTTTGGAACGCTTCGAGTAAAACTTCCCCGTCTGGTGAAACACCGCACAGGTTAAACTCAGCAAAATCGGCGTAATCGCCAACTCCCGAATCGGCTTATTCGCCTCCAAAAAGAGCAGCCCCAGAAACTCCCGCGCCCTCGCCAGTCCCGCCGACTCATCCCCCATCACCGTCTTAAACCAATGCTCGGCAAATGCCCTCACCTGCGGCTCATTAAAATCTGCCACCTCCACATAATCAAACCGCTCAAACCGCGATTCCTGGCTTTGCGTCCGACACGTCACAATCACCTGCACCTGCGGATAGGCACGAGCAAACCGCTTGATTTGCTTCGTGATGTTCTTCCCATCCTCCCCCGTCACCTCATCCAACCCATCCAGCAGCACCAACGCCCGACCTCGATCGAGTACCAACTGAGTTTCGGCATCCGATAACCGCCAGCACCGCTCTAGATAACGCTCCAGCGAATAGGCAACCTCACGCCCATCCTCCACAAACTCTCGCAGTTTAATCAACACGGGAATCCGGTGCGCTTGTAAATTTCCCGCATTACACTCCGTCACCACTCGCTGCAAATACGTCGTCTTCCCCGAACCCGGTTTACCCACTACCATCAGGTTCGTATTCCTCGCCAACACCTCCAACCCTGACACCCGTTGCCGCTCTTTGCCCAAGCCAATGCGATCTAAACTGCGATAGCTGGGATTGTGGCTGAAATTCTGCCACAGGTCATCCAGTTCCGAGCGACGACTACTGCTCAACTCCTCCAGAATATTGACATCCACAAACAACTCACCCAACGGCACCCAACGATCCACACCCCAAAGCGGCATCGTGCCATGTAAAGATTGGATGTCATCGTGGAGGCGCGATCGCACTTGTTGAACCAGTTCATCAACTCGATTGGCTGGCTCTAATTGGACTTTTTTTTTAGCTGTTTCAAGACTGGGATATGTTCTTCGGGAATTCCTTGCAGCGCGATCGCGTCACAACCACCGTGATAAGCATCTTCATACGAGTAACCTGCCCCCAGTTCATCATAGAAACCAACTGCAAACTTAATCGCTGCCTTATCTCCAATCGAACTATTCATCCCGACAACATAATCAATATGTTCGGCGATCGCGTTAGCTTGAACCTCTGCATAGCAAGCATTAAGAACCACACATTCGAGTCCTCGCGTCGCAAATCGTTTGAATAAATTTGCCAAGGCTTGAGTGGGTACAAGTTGTGCTAACCCAGCATTATCTTCTAAAACTAAACCATCTTCCCCCGAACCATGTCCGCAAAAGTGAACAATCTGAGGATTCAAATCTAACAAGGCACGGCGCAAATCATCAGGACGAACCGCCCAGCGTTGCTGTAGAGTAAACTTGTCTCGTTGCTGTGACCGTCGCAACCCTTCATCAATTTCCCGCACTTCTTGATCTAAGCGCAGTCTCGCTTCATTTTTGGGGCTGGAGGCGAGGACTAAAATCGTTTTCTGTAAGCTACTTTGAGAGTGGTCAGGTTGAGCCATGTTGGGAAAATCTTCTTTGAGAACAGAGCGCACAATTCCGCGAATGTCGCTGGCGTTATAACCTTGAAGTACAGCACGAACTACTTCTCGAACAGCTTCTGCATCGAGTCCTTGGTAAACGCGATCGCCAACCTTGATATCTTGTCCCTGACCAATGTTGACGTGGTATTTCCCCACTTGCAACAGACGCTCGTGCTTCCCTTCACTCAGTAACCGATGCAAGGTAGCGATGTCAGCTTCAGTATGCTGACCATTGACTATGCGATCCAGAATGTTGCCTAGCTCATTTGAAGTCATTATCTGCTGTATATTCTGAATAATTTTTATAACCTCTTCCTTATCAACATCATCTCTTAGAACTTCACCTAGTCTAATGATTGACTTGCCATAACGCTCAGACTGCATAGCAGCATAGCAATCACTTTGGTTGTTTGAGCATAAATAATAACCCATCTGAAGCTTACGATTGAAATCAACCAGTTGGTTGTTGAAATCAAGAAGACACCCGTAAGTTTGTTGATGGGCAGCAACTTTTGTATAGGCACCAATTAAAGTACACATGACAAGATGAAATAAAGCATGACGCTGGAGTGAATAGTCATATTTTTGCTCAAGGATACCCCATGAAATAAATTTTAAAGAAACCGCAGCAGTGCAAGGATAAGGATCTTCTCGATTAGCTCCAGCAATAAATAGATTGGTAAGACCGTGTTCTGATGCAGTGATTACACCATCGTAGAAAGCTATAAGAAGATCTTCTAAACTTAATCCCATCCGTTTCTTTTGATTATCTAGAAAGGCTAGAATTTCTGTATAATCAGCAACAGTTTTTCTTAGTGGTGTCTCATTCTCAGTCTCTGGAGGCAAAAGATAGAATTCAAAACTTTCCTGAGTTTGATTTGCCTTACTTAAAAATTTAGAAAATTGATTTTTATAGTGATAGTGCGGAATGATAAAAACTTTGGGCATTGAAACTTTTCCTAGCCTTAAACTTTATGTTTATCAGTGTATTGAACTACAAGATAGAATTTGTAGTTAGACCCCCACGCCCAGTTTTGTTCCACCCGCTAAAGTTCCTTCCCACCTTTGAACCTCTTGAAACAGGTCAGATAATAGAGCCTCTGCCTCTTGTAGGTTGGGAGGGGATAGCTCATCACTCATCTCCAGCATCTCCTTGGGATTTCAAACTGATGCGTCAGTTGTTGAGTATGGGCGATGCTGACCAAGAGAGGCTACGACAACACCAGATTGCCCGACAACTAGACAAGTATAACGTCAACATTAGGCAGGGTCAAGATATTCAGATTGGCAATCACTTCTACGTAGAGTGGAATGACGAGGCAATTCCAGCATTACAAAAATCAACCTAATTCTATCCCTATTCGGGCAAAAGCGAATCTTCAACAAGAACATTTTTTATCTTCTCCCTTCGGAAAAAAGTGCGACTGCTCCAAAACAACGCAAAAACTTGACTCTTGAGTTCTCATGGAAATTATCACCTCTAGCTCTAGAAATTACAGCGCCCTCCTGGGTACTATTAGCCAAGACTACTACCTCCGTTGCGATGGTGGCGCTTTTGTAGACACGCTATTCGGAGCAGATTTAACTGAAGCCTACCAAGATGGTTCATTTCAAGCCGCAATCGTGGCTCATAAAGTCGAACTCGTGATCATCTATCCAATGCGACAAGGCTACAAAGCTCGGCGTCATTTAACCTTGGGCGAATTTTATTGTAATGAACTGTTTCAGGAAATTTGGTTCATTCCCTTAAAAAGCTGGATATATGACAATAAAACTAAACAAGAAAATCCCGGTAAAATGCGACCGCAAATCGTGTCCCACTTTTTAATGCGGGGTCATTCAATGGATGAGTTTTCCATTCTCATCCGCCCAATTGAACAGGAAGCCTTTTTAAACTGGGAAGGAAATAAGGCTCAACTCTCTAAACAATATGCCAGTGCTAAGGATTATATCAAAACCCAGATTAGCCAAACCATTGTCTCCCAAATTTATACCACAGAAATTGTCAAGTGTGACAAAGGAATTAAACCCTATTTTCATTTAACGTGGAACGTCCGTCAACCCGAAACGGAACTCGAACAGGATGCTATTGAAGTGGCTCAAATCATCGGACAAAAGCACACTGACTTACTCATCCATGAGGTCACAGAAAAAGCGGCGGAGAAAGCTTTAATGGCTCTAGCGGGAAGTCCCTCCAACCAACCAGCTTTACCGCAAACGGCTTGAAGCCGACTTCTGGGCAGAAGGTTAGTCGATTAAGTTACCTCCTGCCCTATTGTCTCATACAAAGGAATACAAAAAATGCGAGACGTTGATGGAATACTCTACCCCAGCGTTACAGAAATTATTGATACAGCCTTTCCGACTAACTGGGAAAAAAAACAGAAACAATACGACTTAATCCATGGGGAAGGTGCTTGGTCTCAACGACGCCAACAACGGGCTTTTGAAGGAACGACATTGCACGCAGCGGCTCAAGACTTTCTCCAGGGAAATGCTTTTCCTGAAATTAATGATGAAATCAGGGAGTATTGGGAAGCTCTCTCTCCCTACTTGCAAACTCTACCACCGTACCACATTATTGCCCTCGAAAAAACCATTGCTCACCGTCCACTTTTTTTTGCCGGTACACCAGATGCTGTCATTGAATTAGAAACGGGAGAGCGCTGGCTTTTGGAATTCAAAACCTTCGATGGCTACCCGATTGGCAACCGAGGTTATCAAGGTGTCTGGCCTCTGTGGAAACGGAAAATGAAAGGGGTAAATTGTCCATCTCTACCAACCTGGGAATGGACAACTCCTATTTTTCGCCGCGCCCTTCTTCAAACGTGGCTGTATAAGTTGGTACTTGATATCAACTATCCCAACTCTCAAGTGCAAAAAATATCAATTTTAGTTGCGACCCATTCACAAGGACTTCAAGAGATTACTTTTCCGTTTCACCTCTGGCAAGACTGTCACACAGAGGCTCTGGCTATCGTCAAAAATTTTAATAATCGCCAAACTTAATAGGTTGGCTCTGACGGCAATTAAAGCCCTTCATAAATAAAGCGACGCCTAAGATGACTTTTCCTCAACCTGACTGCTATCAAGTGTTAAAACACTTAGAGTTTCTCTCTTATCAACCAACCGATAAACTCAACCTCACCTGCTTATTTCATTCCCAGGATTCTCGCAAACGTCTAGACAAAGGTTGTAAACTGAATCGATTAAGCTGGGCGGCTATCGAAACTTATCAATCTTATGGTCGCGGAGTCTATCTGGTGGTTAATGGTGGTGGATATAAGAATAAGGATATCTCACAGGGTCGCGCTGTATTCTATGAACACGACTACCTAGATAAATTAAAGCAGGTGAATTTGTGGCAGGAACTAGAACTTCCTGCACCAACGTTTCAGGTGGATACAGGAGGTCGGTCAATTCACTCCTATTGGGTGTTTGATGAACCAATTGGAGTTGAGCAATGGTGTCATCTTCAGCGTGATTTACTAGAATACGCAGATGCTGACCGCAGCCTCAAAAATCCCGCCCGTCTCATGCGGTTAGCTGGCACTTGGCACATTTTACCCAAGGCTTGGGGAAATTCGGATTGGCTATGCAATTTGTCGCAAATTATTACAGAAACGGGAAGGGTTTATGGTTACGAAAGGCTACGAAATGCTGTACCTCAATTTCAATCCTGTACGAACTCATCTCCTCTTGTGGTTTTACCTAAAACTTCACCGATTCCTAAACCTATAGACTTTCCTAACCCTTTAACCATCCAACATTTCAATCAAATTCCGCTTCCTATTCCCCTAGCAATACCTCTATACTACTGCTGCCGAATAAAAGTGCGATCGCTCCTTGATTCCGGTGTCCCAAAAGGCTCTGGACGCAACAATGCAGCAATAGCTATTGGACTGGAACTGCTCACCGTAGAACGCTATGTGCAGTTAATGAATCAGCCTTTTTCGGACAGTGCTAGGCAATTGTTCAGTGGTTTCTGTACGCGCTCATTCATGACACCGGAAGAAGATGCTGAGCGCTGGAACTGGTGCTATGCTCAAAAGACTTCGATTACACAATCGCTGCAAAAGCATATCCGATATTGCATCCGCACTTGGTACTGGCAAGTTGTTAAAAATAAAAACAACATTATTGTTTCAGATTATAACCCGGTAAATGAGACATGAATTAGTAGTAGTATCGTTCTTATGTCACCCTAGGAGAAGTATAATAAGCAAAAATGGCTGAAATCTCAACTCCTATGAATGCAGAAGATACCTGGCTTGGTATTGACCCTGGACTAGCTACCGTCGGCTGGTCAATTTTAACAACAGACAGTAACGGGACGGTCTGTCTGATTGACTACGGAACAATTGAAACAGAGAAAACCTTATCAACTCCGGAACGCTTAGCTGAATTGGAGGAGGATTTGGTCACATTGATGGAAGAGTTTGAACCTACTAAGGCGGCATTAGAAATGCCCTTTTTTTCCCGACAAATCAAGGCAGCCGGGGGAGTTTTACAGGCGGTTGGAATTATCAACTTGGTTTGCTATCGGGAAGCTGAGATTATTCCAGTTTTGCTGCATCAATCGAGTTGGAAAGCCCATCTGGGCGATGGGCGAGCGTCTAAAGGTGAAGTCGCTGAAATCTTGAGTGCGCTGTTTGATTTAGAGAATCTTCCCGTTGATGATTCAGTGGATGCGATTGGGATTGGTTATGCTGGCTTATGTGGGTTGACTAACAATATTTCTTAGCGTTTTCATCTTTAAGTAGGTTGGTGGAAATAAACTCAACTATATTAAATTATGTAAACAAGCCTCAAACTCTTACAAAGGACGAATGACGATTCTGGCGGAGGACAGCGTGGGGCTTCCGGCGTATCATATTTACCAGACTGTCCCAGTTTCGGACAGCTTGTGGAACTGAGATGAACTGCCCAGCTCAAACATTAACTGATGACCGACCCCAAGGATTACGACGTCGTTATGGGTGGACAAACACCCAATCCTATCGGCTCCTTAGTTTTAGGAGGAATTGACGGAGTTCAACAACAACTTGCCAGTTCTAGTGAGGAAACCCGATGTGCTGCTCTTTTCAAAGCATTGGAATACCCAGACCAAGGGAAAACCCTTGTCATCAAAGCATTGCACGATTCGGCGTGGCAGGTACGGTGGACAGCGTATCGCTTGCTGATGCGCCTGGAGGAAGTCGATGACATTCGCAAAGCGGACGCAGGCGAAGCCAAATATTGCCAGCACTACCCAGATTTTAGGCGTTCTGAATCAACTGAAGTACATTCACTTGCCAAAAATCACCTGAAGTCCTATCTGGAGGAAGAACTGGAGCAGTACAGCGGTGCTATTGTCGGTACTGATTTCCCCGTGAGTGTAGCGCCTAACCACGATAGGATTGCCGATGTTGTTGCTATATTCCCAACCGGGTATATGGTTGCGTTAATGGTAGCAACGGAACCCATCAAACCCCAAGAATTAAACTATCAATCAATGGCATTGTTTAATGCTGGAGTTGATGTCATCTGGTGGTTAGGCGAAAAAGCGGATACCTTGAGGAATAGGCAATGGTCATTCCAATACTGTGATTGGACTTATATTTTGAATCTCTCAACCTGTCCAATTACCGACAACAGAGAACAATCTGAGGTAGAGTTTAATGAATTAAGTAAATATAGTTTTAATCATTTAACTGACAAGGTTAAAAGGATTAATTGGCTCCTCCAGTATATAAATTTTGGGAGTTATCCGGAGGAGTTGATGGTAGAAAAAGAATCCTTACAAAATTTATTACAAAGTGGTCAAAGCACCAACGGGTTGGGTCACTCAATTTTTATCCGAGCCATTCGACAAACTTTCCACACTTGGAGACGGCTGAACAATGCCCAGTTAAAACGAGGGTTGCTAATTCAGAATAAAGGGATAAGAAGTTTTGGCGGCGTGCTGGGTTCGCTCAACAGTCATAACCATCATACCAGAGTAACAGCGATCGCTAAGATGAATGATGGATATTGGCAAGTCACAGACGATGAGCAACTGATGAATTATTATTTGGGGTTCCCGCGCAAGTTATTCCCTCCAAGTGGTGTTCAAGCCATGAAACAAAGAGCTCATGCTATTGCCCAAATTAAGGCAGCATCCCAGGCTTTGATGGCTAAGGATTGATTGTTGGTAAGTCTATTTTTACCAATTCTTACGTCTTTTTACGTTTATATTTTTACCCTTCGCTTCACTCAATCAGATGCTTTTTACTTACCCAATGCTATCGCGACTGCTCAAAAAAGCGCGAAACAATTTGTAATAACTGACTATGACCCCAGCAACCGTCGAACAAGCCACCTTCCTACAAAACGCCACTATCCAACAACACAACTTATCTGCCCTCAATAAAACCCGCATCCGCTTCAAAATTGGACTGAAAAACACCACCCGCAAAACTGCACCCAAGTGGCAGCAAATTCTCAAAGCGAATACTGCAAAAACAGACGGCGAAGAACATACATCCTCTGACTTAGAAAAAGTCACCCGTTCCGAAGTCGGATTGCGGGGAATCTCCTGCTTCAAAGCCCTTGATGAAGCCACAACCCAACTGCGACGTGAAATCGATTCAATTAAAGATTGGATGACCCTTGATGATGGCGATTATATCTGCACTATAGAACTGGCACCCTTAGTCTGGCAACGGCTGATAGAAATTCGAGACGTTCTTGCCCCCTCTCTGCGCCAAGAACTCAAACAAAAGTATGCATCTGGACGAGCAGAATTTGAAAGTCGTATTGAAGAATTCCTCAGCGCCCAAGCGTGGAACCTCACAGATGATGAGCGGGAAGTAGCCCGCACTGAATTAATCACTAAGTTTCCCAAGTTTGAAGAGTTAGAAGATTACCTACAAGTCATCATTGGTCGCCCAGTTATTATCCCGGCTTTATCCGAACAACTCAACCAAGAACAAGCCGATTGTTTAAACCGAATTACTCAATTTATCGCCGAATATGACTCTAATCTCCAAGCCAGTCTCGAAAAAGCTGCCATTGCTGGCGGTCAGCAACTCGCTGTTCAACTGCTCGAAGATTTGAGCCAATGGGAACCGGGTAAAAAGCCGGCTCGATTCCGCAAACGAATTGAAAAACATCTGCAAAAAATTCAGGTTCTCATTGGCAATGCTAGCCCGAATAGTTCTTCCACCTTAGCACAACTCATGGAGCGCATCCAAAAGGTCTTAGAAACTGCCTCAGTCGATGCTAAAAAGCTCGATTCCCAGGGCAAAGGAGCGCTCCAAGAAAAAATGAATCAAATCTACCAGCGACTGCTGGGAGAACAGCGAAAACTCATAGAACTGGCTCAAGAAGAAGGACTTGATCGCTCTGAATGGGTAATTTTCAACGGTAATTCGTGATTGGTTACCCATGACTGTTTTTTCGGTTTTTTCCCAAAGTAAGCCAATTTTTGCTGACAAAAATTATGTCTCATTTTTCATCAATTACCACAAAACTAACTGACTCGGAAGCTCTCACCCAAGGTCTAACGAACCTGCTGGCTGCCAAGGGAATCAAGGCTCAACTTGAAGTTCATGATTCTCCCGTCAAGTTAATTAGCGACTATTCCCGCCGCGATATCGCCTATGGACAAATCGTCATTCGGCGCACCTATTTGAATACTCCGTCTCACTCGGCTTTGTTAGATGTAGGTTTCCTTTGGGATGAACAAGAAGGAGGGTTTCAACTCCAAGCTGACCCTTGGGATTTTAATCAGAATGCTTTAGGGAAAGCCTTTACTAAAGACGTGAAGGGTGGCTATAGTTCTCCGGTCAATACCTTTGTTGATGAAGTGCAACTTGCCCACGATCGCGCTTACATCAACATCCATTATCCTCCAGAACTCTGGAACTACACGGAAACCGCTCTAGAAGACGGCTCAACCCGGATTACCCTTAGCCAAAAACCCAGTCTGACTGAATCCGTTGAAGCTACGGCTACTTGGTAATTCACTACCTGTCCAACCACCCATGAAGGAGGTGCTTCCTTGCATCTCCTTTGCTTTTTTTTACTAATGGAACAAATGATGAACTCCCCAACTCAAATTCAAATCACTCTCAAAGCCGGACAACCTCTGAAAGTGGAAGTTCTTAATGCCCAAGGTTCGACTTGTACAAAACTCACACAGGCTTTGGATAAATTAGGAACTGCCTCCACAACCCTTAAACCGGAATACTACCAAGACTCCTCTGTTACCCTCACCGACCACATCAATATTGGAGAATAATATGGCACTGGACACTCAAGAAATCCGGCGACTGTTCAATGCCGGAATTGCCACCGTTGCGATTAATAGTCCCACCAGTTGCGAATTAGCGGTCACGGATAAAATTGCCAGTGACATTGCTGATTTGGCAGGAAATAGACCCTTTGAGTTCTACATCTGGGATTTAGCCAAAGGGCTTCAGAAAGTTGAACCAACAACCAGAAATAGTCAAATTACAGGCTTCAAAAAGTCTCCGGCGGCTAACTATAAAGCCCAAGGACATCCTGTTGAAGCATTACTCAAACATATCGAAGCCGAATGTCAGTCTTCCTCCCCCAATCGGACTCTGTTTCTGATTAAAGACTTGTACCCCTTTGTCGGTGGGATTAATCCCAATCCCGTTCTCGTGCGACTGGCGATCGATTCTTGGACGGCTGCCAAGCGATCGCCTAACCGAATTATCATCCTACATGACAACCTCATCACCCCAAGAGCCTTTGAAGATTTAGTGGTCGATTTGGAAAATCCCCTTCCCTCTGAGGTGGAAACGGAAACTATTCTGTCCTACCGAATTCAAGCACTGCAAAAAAGTGCCAGAGGGCAAAGCGTGGAGTTTCCGGTTGAACTGGACGCCAAAAACCATAAGCGATTGGTTCGCGCCCTCCTGGGAATGACACAAGAGGCGGCTGATGATATTATTCAGTACTGCGCCGTCACCCATGGACGCCTGGATGAAACGACTATTGAGGTGGTCAACCAACTCAAAACCCGGAAGTATGCAATCCGGGGAATTGAATACGCCCCTGCGCCGGATGTGGAAGTTCAGGGATTGCCCTTTCTCAAAGAATGGGCGACAACAATTACACCCTTGCTAGAACCCGAAGCCCAAGAACTTTATAACATCCCATTCCCCAAAGGAGCATTAATTGTCGGCGTTGGGGGTACAGGTAAAAGTCTTTCGGTGAAGTGTTTTGCCAAAGAATGGGGATTGCCTGTGATTGTACTGGATACAGGCAAGCTGATGACCAAGGATTTGGGTGGATCTGAATCCAATCTCAGAGACGCGATCGCGGCGGCTGAGAGTATGGCACCGTGCATTTTATTTATTGACGAGATGGATAAGATGTTTCCGGGTAGTAGTGGGAATGAAACTGATGGCGGTACAAGTCAGCGGATGTTCGGCTATTTCCTAAAATGGTTCCAAGAACGAAGTGCATCCGTCTTTGTTGCGGCAACAGCTAACCGCCCCTGGGGATTTAAGCCGGAACTGCTGAGGCGCTTCTCCCGCGTCTGGTATGTCCCCTTACCCAATACTGAAGCCAGAGAACAAATCTGGAGAGTCCAACTCCAGTACTACAAACTTTCTCTGAGTCAAGCGGATATTTCTCGATTAGCGATCGCCTCGGCGGGATTCACGGGTGCTGAGATTCGGAATATCACTGAATCCTGTGCCAGTATTGCTTACGCCCAGCAGCGTCCTACTCAGGTAACTACGGAAGAACTGCTCCGCCAAGGGAGCATCAAACCCCCACAGTTTATTAACTCTCAAGAACTCGAAGCTTTAGAAGAGTGGGTGCGTTCTGGACAAGCTCATTGGGCGGCACCTGACCCGCGAACGAGTACCCATCCAGAAGTTACGGATCGTCAGGTTTCTTGGGAGCGAAATATCATTTTTCCCGATTCATCTGACTTTAATTAATTCGGTTCATGGTTCATGGTTGAATAAAAAGCCATGAACTATGAACTCTGAATCATCAACATTAGACTTCACCGCCCTGGCGTTCAATTTAACTAATATTAAACGCACCCTCATGATTGACAAAAGTCTCGCCATTACTCACAAATCCTTAATCAAAGTAGACCCACAGACCAATGCCAACAAATTTTGGCAAGCTTGGCTAATGCCCGATGGCAATTTGTACGTCGAGTATGGACGAGTTAATTATTCAGCCAGAAGCCATGTTTACCCTTGTAGCTCTGTAACGGTTGCTGAGCAGAAACTCGCCTATCTCCTTAGTAGTAAGCTCAGCAAAGGCTATCAAGAAGCTATCGTTGAATCCAATAATTTACAACAATTAGACTGGAGTTATTTTGGAGATAATGCTAAAACATTCCAAGAAAAACTGGCTCAAATTACTTCATTAGCAGATAAAATTGCTGACCATACCTCCCTTAATTTTGATGCCATCCAAGGTGTATTTACATCACAACTCGGTATCATTTCTCCTCAGACTATACGCCAAGCAATCCCAGCACTCCAACAAGTCTCGCTTCACCTAGCTAACCCCCAATCTCGTCAATTTAATCATGCCGTTGCCGACTATCTCACTCTTATTCCTCTAACCGTAGGGATGAAGCTAGATGCACGTTCCCTACTGGGAAATCCCGAAAAGATTGCAACTCAACGAAGAGTTTTATCCCAACTAGAAAAGGCACTTGATTTAATCAGCCAACTCCGTCAAGAAATGCTAAACGAAGCAGTTAAATCCCCTAAGAACTCTACAGAGCTTGACCGAGCTTGGTGGATCTCTTGGGGAGTCTTTCTCGTTGACCCTCCTAAAAAGCCTTCTCAAACAGCAGAAGATTTCCGCTCTACACACATCTGTTGGACAAATAAAGGCTGCTAGCATTTTTTCTAGATAGACCACAACTGAACGGCATCAGTCCACTCATCAGGAGATAACGCTTCCTGAACAGGGTTGAAAGAGTGGATGAATCCCTTAAAAAATTGACCTTATTCGACTTGCACTCAATCATGAAAATTGCCAGATATCGCCTCAACCGAAAATCTGGACTCATCTACAGAACGCTAAACAACTCTTCCTATTTAGAAAAAATAGGAAACACGCTCACAGGCATAATTCTCCACGCCACTCCTATCACCTTTGGCGAACCTTTTCCCCATATGCCGCCCCAAGAGTGGATTGGACTATGCTTTATCGATTTCCAATATAATTGGGCTTACGCCCTGTTAAATAGCGGCAAATCCAATGCTTTAGCCCCTTTTTTAAACTACAGGAATTCGGTCAAAAATCTAGCCAATGTCGTTACAAAAATTACTTTGTCCCCACAAAGGTCAAAGAATGGTTCTCTGTGGTATAGTTACGCCTTTGCTGCCCAACCTTTATCCGACCAACGAGTAACAGAAATTCTCCTCAACCTTCCGGCTCTTCCCCTGATTGACCCAGACGTAAATTTAGACTTTCCTAAACCATCTGAGCCAATTCTCGATTCCCTAGAACCTGATGAGCGAACGAAATTTATCATCTGGAACGAAACCCTCTCTACCACCAATCGTCTACCCAGCGATGACACCTCTTTTTGAACAATGAATACTCCTCGTTTTTTTGCGGCATTTGGTAAGGGAGACTTCATCAAATACCAAGGCAAACGTTTGGGGTTTTGGGACGTAATCGGATCTGGGATTACCCCCTACGGCTATATATATTCCTTAGCTTATCAGCACGCCGTATTTCCCGATCCTACTATTCCCTTATTCGGCGATTGTGGTGCGTGGACTTATCGAAAGCAAGACACTCCAACTCTTTTCCAAGACATTGTTGATGCACAATGGGCGATTCGCTCTTACCAAAAACGTTTACACCCCAACCAGGAAACCTATGTCACTGCACCCGACCATATTTTATTCGCCAATCTCAGCCGCTGCCAACGCGAAGCCAGAAGGGAATTTAACTGGATTAACGCCCATAACTTCTTCAAACTTGCCAAAACCCAGTTGCCTCATACAACTCCTGTCGCTGTTGCTCATGGATTATCGATTTCTGAAAGAATCCGCGCCGCCTTGGACTTGGTTGAACTAGGCTACAAGCTAATCGGATTGGGGGGACTCGCTACTATTGGCAACGTCTCCCACGCCCTAACTATTATTCAAACCGTTGCTAACCAACTCCCCCGTTCGACTTCCCTGCACATCTTCGGACTATGCGCCCCACGCTATGCTAAAGCCTTTGCCCAACTTCCAAGGGTGTACTCATTTGATGGCTCAACCCATATCAGAGAAGCTTTTCAGGGTAATTTCCTGCAAACGGTTGAGGACAAACTCGTCAGACACCGCACTGAAAAAGAAAGAATTACTATTCCCCTGTGCCACTGCTATCCCTGTCGCCACCTTAAGAAATTGGGAATCGAACCCCGCTGTTGCAACACGAGACCTAATAACTTGGGGCGAGTTGTACATAATCTCAAAAGTCTGGTAACTGCTCAAAGAAACGCCCAGACGAACCGTCAGATCTTACTGATTGCTGGGGTGGCGAAAAAGCTCAACTATAAAGCACCTGCTATTGAACTGTATTGCTCACCGCTATTCAAGGCAACCCGACGTTACGCCGATGCTACAGCCAATGAATTTTATCTGCTCAGCGCCCTCCACGGTGTTGTACATCCACAGCAAATTCTTGAACCCTACGAGTGCAATCCCTACAAACTAAGCCCTTTTCAACGACGCGCTTGGTGCAACAAGGTGATCAATCAACTGAGAGCGATCGCACCCTTGGGCGCTGAGTTTGTCATTTTAGGGGGACGCCAATATTACGCAGGCATTATTGAACCGTTAGAAGCTGCCCAACTCTACACCGTTACTATCCCACTCGCTGGTCTCGCCATTGGCAGGAAACTGCACTGGCTTAAGGTTAACACACCTTCATTTCGGCAGCTTTCCTTAGGACTTTAGATTGACCAATCTAAACCCTCGATATCTGATAAGTAAGGAGAACGGATAATGGTTAATCCAGCTATCAATTCAAATGGAAATACGGTTAAACAGATTGCCTGCCAACGGAATCTTTGTGAAAGAGAAATTGGCATAGAAATAGACGTTTTCCCCCACGCGGATTGGTCAAACTTGAAAAATCCCAAATTTAATTACCTGCAAGACGTTATTAAACGTAACGAATCTAGCGGAAACCGTCAAGACTGCCAACGATATCGCATTGTCGCCGCTCAGATAGTTCCCCCCTTCGATTTTGATGAACCCCCAACCTGGCTCTACGGACTCAAGCCGATTAATTATAAAGGCAAACTTTCTGTTAGAGAGATTGACTGGTACGGTGAAGATGAAATCTGCGCCTCATCTGAAGAGAGTTTACTTGGCGATATTGAGTTTTAGGATTTTCAGTTATGTCAAAACCAGCCCATCCCAGACAATCTCTCTCTTCTAATAACTCTCCTGCGGATAAGAATAGCAATCCAGACTCTCATTCCCTGGAGGAAAACACGACGGCAGACGAAAGTTACAACTTCCAGAAAACCCGAATCATTATTCATTTAGAACTTCTCCCCAGCTCTGAAGATAACCAAAACCGACTTGTAAACATTGGAGTGGGAATCAAGAACGACCCGCCACTTTTGGCGACAACAACACTATCTTCCCTAAACCTACCTCCCGTTATTCAACAGATGCTGGAGGAGCTACAATCGCAAATGCCAGAAAGAGCAGTAGCGGCAAGTGAGAGAAAGATGTGGCGGCAAAAACAGGAAGACGGACAACGACAAAGAACGGTTAAACCGACTCCAAAACCCTGCAAGTTACCCCCAGCTCAACCTATTCATTTGCCGGATTCCCAATCCCTTGAAGCCCAACACCAATTAACGCTTTTCTAACCTCATTTTAATCATGCCCAAAATTCTCCTCGAAGGTCAGGAAATTATCCTGACTCCCGAACAAGCTGCTACAGACCAAGCCATCACGGATACCCTGCTTCCCTTCTATCCAGATATTGCCAATGCTACCTTTAAACGCACCGAAAACGAAGGCGAAACCCTAATTGAAATTGTCAAACGACCTGGGACAAAAGGCAACATTTACACTCCCCTTCAGATTCTGAAGGATTCACCAGAATACATTAATCCAGTGATTCTCTTGGCTGTACAACTTAAAGCCCTAGAAATCCAAGGCGCATTAACCCTCGAAACTCTCATTCTGCTTCAGCCAACACTACAAAATACTACTCAATTCGGGGAGAAAGAATCTACGGAAATCAAACGTGTTGCCTCTGCTCTAAAATCAGCTTCACCCATTCCTGCTAAAACTCCAATTCTTGGCTTTTGATACTGATTGTAAGCCGTGAATTTTGAATGGTTTTGACTCCGATTGTCACCTACACTAAAGCCCTCGAATCGTTGAATTTATTCTCCATACCCCTCTCGCTAGAAGAGGGAATGGACTACTTACAAAAGCTTTCGCAACAAGTTATTCTCCTGTCGCTGTATCGGGAGTACTTTCCGGCTGAGTGGACTCAATCAACGGCAAGTACCCAACAGTATTCCGATGCTATCCAATGCTCTCACAGTCCCAAAGAAATGGAATTCCTCCGGTTAGTTGAAGAACGACTCTTTCCCATCGGACTTGAATGGGAATCAGTTGAGGCGCTGGAGGAACGCCTATCTTATATCACCGTTTATCCCCACGATTTGGATTGGTATCAACGGGGAATTGATGAGTTCGATGAATTTCACCAATTCCTTATCCACCTTTTAAGTCAGGAATTCCCTGTTTCGTTATGGCAAGAGCAGTTTGGCATAACGCCCAACTTCGTCCTACCTGTAGAACAACTGGATTTTGAAAAGCTGGAAACTCTCTGCCGACAAGCCCCTGAACCCTTAAGCTATTTGTACGAAGTCCTGAGTATTGTAGACCATTCTACCAACTGTATTTGGCTTGATTCGTGTTGGGAATGCGTGGAATATTTTTCTTGGTCAAGGGAAAGCTTGGACTTTTTAACCGAACAGTGGAAACTCGCGTTGCATCTCTGGGATAAGGAAAGCCGACTAAGAAGCTGGATTGAAGAAGATAAGATTCGATATTTGCAGCTCATTGACCTCTGGAATCAAGCTAAAAAATCATGATACCAACTGTTAATACTCCCTCTACGTCCCTACTGCCAATTCTACCTTCCATCAATACATCGACTCTTGCCAATTCCCTTGCTGACACAGCAGGGCAACACCAATCCTTATGTCAATTGCTCATCCTGGATGGGCAGTATATCGTCCGATACCAAGAGGGAGAAGCAACAATAACCAAACTTATCTCCCCTACTGCCGTTCGTCAAGCCTTCACTCATCTGCCCATTGACTCAGGATTCTTGCCCCCTGGTGTTATCCGCTGGGGTAGTGGTTCAGAGGGCGATTGGCTGGTTAAGTTCGTTCCCCCTAACCGCTACCCCATCTGCTGCATTCTGGCTGACAAACCCCTCACACTGGATATCCCCCTGCCGGGTTTAATTTTCCTGGGGAAGGGAAATCGTTACTATATCTGGGCAGTGAAGTCTCGCCACTTCGATACCAACACCCCAGTTTTCCACGTTCCCCTACCGAATGTCTCCCCTTCAGGGGCGATTTGCTTTGGTTCTAACTCTGTTCCACAAGCTTCTTCAGCAACCCTCGAACAAGTCTGGCAGCTTTTTCTCTCTAGTCCCTTTAATGGGGATAGTGCTAGCGGGAAATCAAAAGCTTACCCCAATGATGTGCGATCGCACCTTATTACTCTACAGGATGCTGGGAAGAAAAAATACCCACTCCGCGACTTGATACCATACCGCTTTTATCGGTCTGCTCTAGAATACGGCACTCTTCAGGCTTGCACCGTCGAGCAAATTATCAATTCAATCCTTTCATGAATAACACCATCACTCTACCACCTTTGGTGCAGTATCTGACTGCCCAATCAGATAAACTACCGCCTATCCACGCTCAGATGGTTGAGTACGTGATAGCTGGTAATGGAGTCTTTAAAAGAGGCAAGCGAGTTGGCTTAGAAGTAATGATTCCCATGGCTGAATGTCCAATCGTGGGACTTGCGCCAATTCAACCGTACTTTCATCTAGATTACCCCAAAGTACCTGAACAATTATTCACAGAAATGCTCGTGCGCTCTCAAGAAGCCTATCCGAATGAAATTCTGTTTTATCTGTACGGGTTGAATGGGCAATGGCAACTGGATATCCCGGCTCAAACGGCTACTCCGACCTCGGTTCAACCTGTACTCGGAGCATCTTACCACAATACTTTGATTGAGGTTCACTCTCACCCGACTCTAAGTGCTGATTTCTCCTCGACAGACGACGCTGATGAGACGGGATTTCGGATTTTTGGAGTCTTGGGGACTCTCTTTTCCCAGCCGACGTTTCGGCTGCGAGTTGGGTTATATGGTGACTTTTGGCATATCCCAGCTCATTGGATATTTCAAATGCCTCAGCTAATTTTGGATAGAACGACTGAGAAACAATAATGATAGATTCAGAATACAGCCAAGCCCTACCTGTAATAGTAGGAGATTATCGGTATGTAGAATTTGTCCTTGTCGGATGTGGCGGAACGGGTGGGTTTCTATCTCCCAGCCTCGCTCGTTTAATTCTCGCCCTTAACCAAGGGGGAAAGAGGGCTTTTGCTACTTTCGTTGACCCTGATAGTATAGAGGCAAAAAATATACCCCGGCAAAACTTCGTCCAAGCTGAGATGGGGTTCAATAAAGCTCAAGTGTTGGCTCGGCGGTACAGTCTGGCTTATGGACTGGAAATTCGGGCAATTGCTTCTTCGTTTGAAGTGGAAATGGTTAAGCCAGAATGGGGGAAACTGACTGTTGTTATCGGAGCCGTGGACAATGGGGCGGCACGAACTGAAATTGCCAAAACTTTGGATGTTAATCAAAATTATCAAGTCCCCAAAGTTTGGTGGCTCGATTGTGGCAATCAGGGGAACGGGATACCAGCGGGTCAAGTGTTGTTGGGTTCTACCCATTCTCTGACGCTTCAAAATGCTTTTAATCACCCCGATACGCCCAATTTTTGCATCAACCTCCCGTCTCCTAGTGTAGTAGCGCCGACCTTATTAACGCCTGAAAAAGAAGCCCTGCAATCAAGTCATTTATCTTGTGCGGAGATGGCTAGGTTAAACCAACAAGCTCTGTTCATTAATCAACGAGTTGCCGCTGAAGCGATAGAGATGTTGGCACAACTAACTCTTAGTAGGGGACTGAAGCGTTTTGCTACCTATTTTCATGCCGGAGTTGGTAGCAGCCGTTCTGTGTACAGTTCGCCTAATACGCTGGTCAATTTTTTTAAGGAAAGTTAATACTAACGGCGATATGTTTTATTCATTTGCATCATGAGCGCAATTTCAGCATCGGCTTGGTCAGTTATTTCCATGCAACCCCAATTGGAACCTCTTCACAACTGTCTGTCTCAACAGGAACGTATAAGCGTAAAAACTCAAATTGTCACAGCTATTCTTTATCCCTTGTCTCCATCTCCACCCCCTCAATTCGGGGACTTTCAAGTTGGGGCAATTGTTCAACGCGATCGCTATTATGGTATCGTGGCTAAGATAGAGACCAATTCCTATCGACCCATCACTATTGTCTGGGATGGTACGCCTGATGAAAAATCAGATTGTTTTGCTTACACAACGGATGAAATTCGCGTACTTCACATCAAACCTCTACCCAAATTTATTCCCCATCAAACGTTTATTTGTCTACCGCCAAAGACAGTCATTCAGCTAGAAGATGGGGAAATTTTGATGTTCAGCCAACCCAGTTATTTCGGGGTTGAGGCTGTCGAGAAGGATAGCGATCGCATCACGATAAGCAATCGCTGTGAACGACTGATAGTCCCACTTTCTAGTTTTCCTGGTTTTGCTATAGCTTGTACTGTACAATTACCGGATAGAGCCAAGTTAGAAGCGGCATCAAGAAGCCTTTCCCCATCTGATCTGAGAGTATCTAATAGATTTTGCTATTCATGATGTAATATAAAATAATTACAATTTTGGGATACTCAGGTAAGTTTTTTACAAAAAAGGAGGTTGCCATGAAATTAACTGGTCAACAATATCAACTATTAACTCATATTCTTCTCAATGCCTTTGTTTCTCAAGCAAGGCTAGCCCAGATGGTAAGGTTCAGACTGGACAAGAATCTTAATGCAATTGCTCTCGGAGATGACTTACAAGAGATTGTCTTCAAATTGATAGGTACGGCTGAGGCTGAAGGATGGATAGCTCAACTCATCACTGCCGCTCGCGAGTCGAACCCAGGTAATCCGGATTTGCTTGCCTTTGCCCAGCAATTTGGTCTAGCTCCCATTACGCCGTCTCGCCCAGAACTTGAAAAAATCATCAGAGCAACAAACAGTTTCTTGGACATTAATGCATGGCGCGAACGATTGGGAAAAATTGAGGCACAAGTATGCCGTATCGAAATTGCTTCAAACCTAGGCACAATTTTTGGGACAGGCTTTCTGCTAGGACCAAGTGTGGTTATGACCAATTACCATGTAGTGGAAGCAGTCATCCTGGGTGAACAAGGGCTTACAACTAGCAGGGGGGTACGAGCTATGCCCAGTGATGTAACTTTACGCTTTGACTACAAAAGGTTGGCTGATGGCACAACCCTCAATCATGGCATCGAGTACCGTTTGTCAGGACAAGACTGGTTAATTGATAAAAGCTCATACGTTGCAGAGGATCGGATACCACAACCTGACGAACTAGATTATGCACTGCTCAAGATAGATGGTTCCCCTGGCTATGAGCCAATTGGGAGAAAAGCTGAACCAGAAGCCCCCCAGCGCGGGTGGATTGAGACACCTACTGAAGCACATGATTTCCTTATTGGCACTCCACTGTTCATCGTACAGCATCCGAAAGCGGAGCCGCTGAAACTTGGGATTGATACGGATGCAGTTATCGGACTCAACGAGAATGGTACAACCGTTACCTACAAGACTAATACGCTACCAGGTTCGTCGGGATCACCCTGCTTTAATAGCAATTGGGAATTAGTTGCGCTACATCATAGTGGTGATCCTGATTTTTCAAACCCCACCTATAATGCAGGAACCCCCTTCAAGGCGATTTTAGCGCTCCTGGAAAAGCGAGGTGTTAGGAACTTCTTAGGCGAACAGAAACTGTAAACTAAGTACTTATATAGTGTTTTCAGACTCGATGTGATACAGCCTTTCCAAGAGTAGAACCGCGCTGTCTGACTCGTTACTGTACTACACCGTGTTAGAAAGTGCTGTATATACGTCTGGGGTAAGGCGAGCCACAATGTTGCTTCCTTTTAGGACGCGACGAGTGAGAGCGGAGGAAGCGTCAAACAATAAGCGATGAAACTAAGTGGTAAACAATACGAAGAGTTACAAAAAGTCCTTGAGAGCGCTTTCCACACGCCTTCTGAATTGGAGCGGATGGTTCGCTTTAAGTTAGACGAAAATTTACATACTATCGCCAGCAATGGTAATTTATCTGAGATAATCTTTCAGTTAATAGCTTGGGCAGAATCTAAAGAGAGAGTACCAGAACTGATCAAAAAAGCCTGTGAAGCAAAACCTGGCAACCTGGATTTAAAAAATTTTGCCGAGCGATTGGTACGGATTGAGTCTGAAGTTAAGCTGTGTTCTGAGCGGGAGATAGATTACACTAGACTGCGTGGCTGGCTAGAAGCAAAGATGTGGAAAGAAGCTGACCAAGAAACAGAAAGAGTTATGCTCAAAGCTGCCAGTCGAGGAAAGAAAGGTTGGCTTGACCTAGAATCCATCAATAAATTCCCATGTCAAGACCTGCGTACCATCGACCAGCTTTGGGTAAAATACTCCAAAGGACACTTTGGTTTTAGTGTACAGAAGTGTATTTGGGAAAGTGTAGGGGGAACCCCAGACTCCAACTGGGAAACCTATTGCCTCTTTGGTGAGCGTGTTGGATGGCGCTTGAAAGGAGACGATAATGAAATCAGATGGTTGTTCTACCCTGACCTCACATTCAAGCATTCTGCTCCGGCAGGGCATCTTCCTTGTGGGTCTTCAATTCCCCTTTGGCGTCGATTCCATTCTAGGGGCAACTGTTGGCTGATAACCCTTTTCTTGCGCGTTGCAAGTTGCAACCTTTAGCGATCCTGAGCTACCAGTTCAGTTAGCCATTCGTTGATAAGCTGTCATGCATTTAAATTGGGTATTAGTAGCGAGCAAGATGCTCGCACTACAAGGATTGCGCCATTATTGATATTAAGGTTTAAATGCCGAACAGCTTAGCTTCTCATTTCCCACTCCATTTCGTTGCAATAGCACTAGATAATCAAGCTATTAATCAGTTCATCTAGCTGACTCTCCACTAAATTTAATTCTTGATAAATTGACTGCAACTGTTGTAATTTTTGATCTACATTTGCCTGTCCTTTTTGCTTTTCAGTAAAGACTGATTCCACTTGGTCTCGAACGCTTTGGATTTCCTTGCCGAGTCCCAGATCTACAGTATCTTTGACTTCATTGAGCTGGGCAATAACTGCATTAGCAATCTCATCAGATTGTTGGTAGCTTGATTGGCGGATTTGATTTACATATTCTTGAACAACTACTTTTTTAATTTTCTCGTTAGTTGATTTCATCTTGAACATACCTTGAATCATACCGCCTGCCATCATCGCCGGAATGAGTACCCAAGGATTGAAACCAACTAGCACGACAGTTGCAATACCGATTGCTAGTTGTGGCAAGATACTTTTGAGCATCTCCTCATAGCCAAAGACAGCTCCGAGGGCGGCTGAACCCAAACCACCAATGATGTATCCACCAGCAGCAGCTAGCAGTCGCTCGATAGCAGAAACCTTCTTTCCCGACTCAACGTCTGTGGTGGATACAGAAGTTCCGCTAACCTGTAAGCGCAAATCGTCCAGTTTACGAACAAAGTCCTGCGCCTTGGCATCGAGTTCAGTCATGAGACTTTCTAGGCGGCGAGTGATTAAGGGTTGTAGCTGTGAGCGTTGCCAATTGGCTAATTCCCCTTCGATTTGAGCAGAAAGATATTCTGTTACTTCCGTAACTACCCTTTCTATCTGCTTGGTCATAAACTCTAGTTTGAAAAACTCCACTGGCTGTTGAATAGTATAGTTATTAGCCCACTCGGGAATTTTTTGGTCAGTCAGTTCACGATAGAAACTTATAGCTTGGTCTTTAACAGAGAGCTTCGTGTCTTCCAGAAAATTATAGATTCGGGTAACAATTTGCTGCCGTTGAATTTCTAGTTGTCTTAGTGGTTCCTGAGCTTCCGCATACCGCCTTTCAAGAGTATTGAGATCTGTTCTTAGTAAAGCTTCTCGTTCAGGAATTAGTCGCCGTGCCTCGCGAATTCCTCCTCTCAGTTCCATTGCTGGTCGTAGTAGCTTTACTCTTCCTTTTTCGGTAGTTAAAAATTTGGCTAGTTCGCCCTCGACTTGGGATATACCTGAGCTTGCAACTCGTTGTTCATCACCATCAAGACGTCCTTCTAGAGCATCAAGAGAATCAATGAAAAATACTCTATCAGAACCCCGTTGGGTACGTGGTGCTAACTTAGCAAACGCATAGTCTTTGATACTTTCTCGTTCCTTGCGCCGAATCATATTGAACCGATTGCAAATGAAAAAGATGTCCTCATGTCCTGTACTTCTTAAGGTATTGTCAATAAAATTCAGTTCAGACGACGAGGCTAGGGCTTCACAGGAAAGGACAAAAAGGATGGCATCAACTCTGGACAAATAATCCGTCGTAATTTTTTGACGAATCTCATTTTCATTAAGACCTGGAGAGTCAATAATTTCTACCCCATTTCGACAGAGAACTAGAGGCCAAAATAGCTCAATTTTTTCATAAGGATTACTATGAATAGCTTCTTTTTCATTCAGACCGTCTTGAATCACGACATACTGCTCAATTTCTTTTATAGAAACGGGTTTAGGCGGAAGCTGTGAACCATCTTTAGACTGCTCATAGTGAAGTAAAGCTCTTGGAAATTCTCCCCATTTAACTTCGTTAATAATTGCCGTGCAAGGTTTAGCATAAGCTGGCAAAATTTCATCTCCAAGTAGAGCATTAATAAAGGTACTCTTACCGCGTTTAAATTCTCCCAGTACTAGCACCTTAAAATTATCAGCAAGAACTCGTTCTTGTAACGAATGAAGTGTATCCTTCCAGCCCGTCATGTTGAGAGAACTGAAAAGCACTAATTGCTTCTCTATTAGAGATTCAATGATTTTGCGCTTTTCCTGAAAATATTCGTATTGCTGCTGGTTAACTGAACTATTCATTGGAGTGTCCTCATCTAAATCAACTTATTTTTTCAAGGCTTGGATAATCTCAGTTTTCAGGTTAAAAGCATCGTTAATCATCTGCTCCCACACTTGTTCATCCTGATGAACTCCGTTAGTTTGAATTGCCAGAGTTTTGGACTGCTGCCACACTATTTGCTCTTGTTTGGTCTCTTCAGAAAGTTGGTTATATAACTGGCGCAGAGATTCGCCAATGCCTCGACAGTATTCATCAATAGCTTTATCAATAACACATCGCAGTTCTTGAGTTAACAAATTCCTTTGTTCCTCAACTTCTTTATTAATGATTTGTTCTCCTAAAATCCAGACTACAGTACTGGTAACGATGCCAATAGGTCCACCGAGAACATAGCTGCCAATCATTGCAGCACTGCTACCAATTCTTGTCAATAATCGATACTGTCGTACATCGGCCAGGGATAAATCTCGAAAACTAGGCAAAATTTCTTGGGTCGCTGAAGCATCAACAGTGGTTCGATAGCTTTGAGTAGGGAAATTTCTTGATACCTCCTCTTGAAGCCACTCTATGTCTTGAGCAAGCACTTTCATCAGTAAATTTTCTAGTTTTCGACTAAGAACAACTAATTCTCGCCGAAGACGGAAAGGAAAGTCTTGCTCCCACCAAGTTTTTGGATTGGGTGTCTTTTTTAGTTCAAAGGTGAGAAGCTCCAATAAATCTGTTTTAGCACTGACAATTCTTGATTGTAGGTTTTTGTAGCACTGTAGGCGTCGCTGCTCTAGGTTTAGCCGAATTTGCTCCCAACCCAATTGAGCCTCCTGCATTGCTGCTTGTGCCTGCTGTGAAGCCTTCTCTTTTTCGGCAATACCCATTTGAGCAATAGCAATCTTTGCTTTTCCAATTTCTATCAATTGCTTAAGACGCTGCACCAGTTGACCAGCTACTTGTCGGCTACGCCAAACCCTGCGCTCTCCTTTAACCACCATCATTTCAATTTGAGTTTGTACAGCTTCCAATGCCCGTGCCTCTGATCTCGCCTTATCAACTGGATGCAAGGGCAAAACGGGAATTTTTGCCGAGACTCGGGCAACCCGTTCGCGAATATCTGCAAGGACACTGATTCTTTCCTCCTCAGAGATAGTATCGAGTTTAGAAACAACAACTAGAACACGAGGCACATTACGCCCAATCACCTCTTGCTCTAGAAAAGCCACTTCCGTCAGACTGAGAGGCAGAGTGCCACTGACCAACATTACCGCTGCGTCACACTGACTGAGCAAACTAAATACTTGAGCTGCACGACGACTAGTAAGGTCTCCCGCTCCTGGTGTGTCAATCAACTCAACATCAATCTTTTGCAACCACGGGTTATTCAAAGTCAGCCGCACTTGCGCCAAGACATCTTGATTTTTAGCTGTTGCCTCAGGAATCAGCAAGTCCTGCCATGAGTCTTCCTGTAGGGGTCGCACCTCCGGGAGCCTTTGAGGAAAACGCACTTCCATACTGTCTTCTAACCCTGGCACAATTGAGATGAGAGTAGCAGTTGTAGGCAAGTTGCCAACTGGTAGGAGTGGCTGCTCCAACAGACGGTTAATCAAAGTGCTTTTACCACGGCTGAATTCGCCAACGAACGCCAGTCGGAAACCAGGCAAACGTAGCCGACTATCCAAAGCTTGAAGATCAGTAACAACCTCTTGCAGTTCTCGGGCTTCCGCTAGCATCAGACCTTGGTGGAGCCAAGACTCTACCTGTTTAGTTAAATCAGTGGGAGGGGTTAATTCCAGAAGTGGGGTGATGGACTCCTGGAAAGATGGTTCTTCCACTACTAATTTAGCAGGGACTGAAACCTCTGCCTTCTGGTTTTGTGTCAATGACTCACTACTCGACTGAGAATAAGTCAATACAAAAGCTGACACATCAGGGCGCAACCATTGTTTACTGGTAGGAATCAAAGCCCAGTAATAGGGATAGACTTCCTCTGGCAGAAGTCCGGCATAGTGTGGAGCTAGACTAGAAAGATGAGCTTGCTGGTTGGGATTTGATGAGAGAAACTGATCGAGTACTAGGAATAGAGCATTTTCACGACGAGTCTGCTCTGGTATCCCCAATGTGACATTAGTATCAGCCGGACTAGCAGTAATGACTCCAGACTGTCGTAATGCCGCTGTTTCTTCATACCAGAGTAAGTTAATTGTTTGAGCCACTACTTGCTCTGGCCAAACCCATTCTATCGCTCCCCAAGGAGGATTTAACCCTGCTGACCTATTCTCAAGCTGTATAGGAACTGCCAATAAAGTGAGAATTCGCCAACGCTTCCCACGCTTCACTGGTACTGGCGCTAGCGCTACTGATTCCAATGTGACCCACTCTCGTAAACCAGGGCTACGATGAATGCCACGGATTAAAGCTTCAACTCCCATAGGTTCTGGGATTGATCGAACCGAAAGTTGGCTTAGTAAATCTCTATCAATCGTCATTTCTGATGCTCCTGCTACAGGATTGTTCACTTCATAGGGGCTTGTGCTATGACCAGATGGTTGCCAAAATCACGCCAAGCATTGAGAAAATCTAAGGCATCGACAACCTTCATTCGACCGTCGGTTGTGAGACTGTCATTGAGGAGGATTTTTATTGATCCATCTTGACTCTGGTGAATGCCGGTAACCCAGACTGCGTGACCAGCGTCCACTTGTTCAATCGGCATACCTGTTGATGCATCCCTTAGGGGGTTCCAAATTTCATTGCCATCAAGAGCAACAATCACTTTGTCACCTCGCTCTAAGGCATCAGCAATATCAACCAAAGTCGCGTCATAAGTCTGCTCTGTCTCCACCCCATATGCTTCTAAGACTTTACCTAGAGCGTCCTGTTGCGTACCTGTGCTAGGGTCATACCAGCCATTAGCTTCAGCGAACTCGCAGGTTGCATCTTTCGGCAATTTAACTCCCTTGAGCGATTCGCAGACTTCAAGTTGGGTAACTACAGCGCAGGAAGCCGCATCAGTTTGTGGCTGCCAAAATTGAGCATCTAGATGTGGCTCACCTACACCGTTGAAGAGTTCATCCGGAGTCCAATTCGTGCGATGGTGATACCATTCCATAGAGTCAAGTTCTTGTAGCTTATTCAAAAGCTCATCACTCATCCACAGTTCTGGAGACTCCCTGTCTGAGGTAGTACTCTCAGGATTTGACAGATGCTCAACTGGCAGCTTAAAGGCGGGTTCTTGCCAAGAGTCATATGCAGATTGATTTGTTAACTCGGTCTCTTGACCTACGCTCAATTCACTCTCAACCTCTGGCGATTCCATATCTTGCTGGTGGGTTATTGTGGTTGCGGATTCATCAGTCACCTCGGTGTTAAGACTTACATCCTCATCACTCTTGTTTTCTGACTGGTTAGCTGTATCTGTTGCTAATTCATTAGCAGCATCGGTATCTAAACTTTCACTCCAGTTACTTTCTAACTCTGACAGTTCCATCTCTGGCGGGAGTGTTCCCTCTGTAGCAAATTCATCTATAGCCATAGTCTCATCCCAGCCAGACTCATTATTGATGGTTGAAAAGATGTCGTCGAACATACTGCCTCTCTACATTGCTCATACAGTAATTTCTGCTAATCTTTGCTGTTGTGCAGACAAAGCTTTTTTGCGTCGCTCTATCTCTGAGAGATTGCTTTTAGTTGAAGATTGTAACTGATGCAACCGCTGTAATTCCTCTCTTTGTTCCTCTAACATTACATCAACAACTGCTTTATACTGTTTTATGTACTGATCAATTTGCTGGTCTAGTGCAACCATTGCTTTTCGTGCGTAGGTCTGCATAGCTTCTTGAGCTTGTTTCTTGACAACGTCAAAGTAAGTATCAAGGTTAGGGTATAGTTGCTCCCAAAGCTTTTGCTTGCGTTCATCAAGGGAAGGCATAAAAAAACCAGACAGGAAAAAGCCAACAACTCCTCCCACGACAGTACCAACACCGGGCAAAATCAGGCTACCAACTACTGCACCTGTTGCCCCACCTTTCATGACAGTTTTACCATCCTTCTCATCTAGTTCACTTTGGTATGATTGCATTGATGTAAAAACATCGGATGTATTAAGTTTTACGCTACTACTCCTTGAGTCTATGGTTATCCTCCAGTTCTTGCCAAGAGCTTGAAGCCGACGATATGCCTCGGAAAATTTGCCGTCAAAGTAAAGCTCCGCTTTTTGTGCCGCTTGTGAAAGTTTATCAAACTCCCCTTGCAGGTCATTTTGGAGATACTGCTGACCTTCTTTTAAAAGAGCTTCAGCTTTAGTTTGGACAACACTGTCCAGTTCGCCCAAATTATTAACATCCGAAATCGCGTTATGGATATTCGAGCGAGTTTTTTCTTGATGTTCGGCGATGCAGACGCTGATTCTTGCAGCCGTTTTATAAATAGCATTCTCAATCATTCGGCGGCAGACTCGATGTTGCTCAATTGCAAACGAATTAAGATCTTGAATCGTTTCACTTTTAATGGTAGCTTGACAAGTTTCATACTGCTCCCACTGAACAAGTAAATAACCTTCCAATTGTTCCAAGAGTCTGGTCAACAAGCGCAGTACATTTTCGGCAATGCTTAGAATTCTTTCACGGCGAAGCCTCTGCTGTAGTAAAGTTTCTAACTCACTGAACCTGTCTTGCCAGAGTAATAAATGTTCAGGGATATCTTCTTCTCCTGTGAGGTCATCAATGATAATTTGAGGCGCGGCAGCAAAGATAACGGCTTTCTTGATGCCCAAAGCATTTTTGAGCCGATTTTCAATATTTTCGATTAGAACCTTCTGTTCTCGTTTGCGAATTTGATCCATTTTAGTAACAACAAAAATGCACCGATGCAAAAAGGGGTGTAGTGAATCGGCGAGAAAATTGACCAGAGTCTGTGAGAGTGGTGTGGTAGCTGGAATAACCACAACTGCTGCATCTGCTTCACTTTCAATGATTCTGCGGGTAATGGCTCCATGTTTGGGGTTAGTCGCATTAGTCCCCGGTGTATCAATAATCACAATGTTGTTAGCCAAGAAGCTAGCTGGATGGTAGATGGTCAGAGATGCCACTTCTTTGGCTACTTCATCTTGAGAAGTGACCACATGAATAAAATGTCTAGTATCAATACCATCAACTCCCGCTAGCCAGGGGACAGTGATTTGCTTGGCATTCTTCTTGGTCTTAAGTATCCCTGGTCGCGAACCTTTGAAAGAGGTTTCTACTATGAGCTCATCACCATGCCGTAGTCGAGTAGCGGCAGTGGTGGCAACCAGAGCTGATGTTTTGAGCAAATCGTCCCGTAGCAGAGCGTTAATCAAGGTACTCTTGCCACTAGAAAATTCCCCAACTATGGCTAAGTAAAGGTAGGGGTCTTGTCGCCGCTGCTGAATGCGGTCAATCTGTTGGTGCAATTCAGCACGTATCGATTCAGAAATATCGGAGTGAGCAATAACCTCTATCGCAAACTGCAAATGCTCATCACACCCTGTTAATGCTTCTAGTTGTTCGAGGGACACCAGTAAATTCGGCTGAGTCATGACAGAGTTCCTCTTTACAAGAGCGAGAGTGACAGTGCAGTATGGAAAAAACATACAATGACTCTGCTTCCCTCTTCGTGAGGATGAGAGCAGAACTAGGGATGGAGTCCATTTCTAAGTGGAATGAGTTGATGTAGGCTTGGGAAAGGAGTTAATCGAGTATTTTTCCTCGTATTCTGACATATTATTCATTGTGCTAGCCTCATGATTGCCTGTCTAAGGTGTTGGTATCTCTGAGCCAGGTGAGCTTATGCAGTGAGTGAGCACTTTTAATCATCCAATCTTCTAGAAACTGAAAGTATTCCGTTGCTCATATCTTACACCAGCCAGAATAAATCCCTAAGCTGAAGTTCCCCTTGTACATATGTACTATATCAAGCGTTAAAGCTTATCCCGTAAGGGTTTGAGTAATTATCGGTAAAAAGCCTACTGGGTACAATCCCCACCTCAAACGCGACTGCTCAAAAAAGGGCGAAACGTTCTACTCAAAACAATGAACTCGCCCTACAACTTCCACAACCTTCCCCAAACCAAAGGCATAAAAACCCAACTCCAAAAAAACATCCGCGCTGTCAAACTCCTCCAACAACTCCAACGAGAAAACCGAAAACCCACCGAAGACGAACGCCACCAACTCGCCGCCTTCGTCGGATGGGGAACCGTCGCTAGTGCTATCAACCGGGATACCCTGGAATTGCTACCCGATAATGACCTCAATACCGATAACGCCTTCCAAACGCCTCAAAACATTATAGAAGCCATCTGGAGTGTTCTAGAAAACCTGGGCTTCAAATCAGGACGCATCCTGGAACCCGCCAGTAACATTGGTTCATTCCCCGGACTTCAACCCTCAGACTACCGCCACCAGTCTGAGTGGGTCTTAATTGAAATCGACCCCATTGCCAGCGCGATCGCTCGCCACCTCCACCCCGATGCTATAGTATACGGCAGTAGCACCAGCACCAAAATCGGCTTTCAACACGTCGAACTCCCTGCCAACAGCTTCGACCTGATTATCTCCAACTTTCCCTTCGGAACTACCGCCCCCTTTGACCCCAAATACAACCCAATTGTCAGCAACCTGCATAACTACTTCTGGGCAAAAAGCTGGGACGCATTGCGAAACGGTGGCATGATTGCCGCGATAACCTCCACCGGAACCCTGGATTCAACCCCAGAATTCTGCCACTATTTAGCCTCTCTTGGGGCAAAATTAATCGGAGCCGTGCGCTTACCCAACAATGCCTTCAAAAGCGCCAACACCTCAGTCACCGCTGACCTGATTATCCTGCAAAAGAGTGACCCCCCTCAAGAAATTACCCAATGGGGAGAAACCGTTGATAGTCCCCTTACCAACTCTACAGGGAAGCCAATCCCCATCAACCGCTACTTCCAAGACCATCCGGAAAGGGTACTGGGAACCCTGACCCATTGTAAACTCTATGGTAGCGATCGCGTCGCCGTCGCCCCCGACTCTCGCCCCCTCAAATCAGCCATCATTGATGCCTTCCGTTCCTGTCCAAGCACCTATCAACCCGCACCAGTATCCACCCAAACCCTACAATCACTACTCCCACCCCTGGAGTGCATAGGAGAAGACCCCTATCGCTACCTCTTTGTTGAAGGAAACGTCCACCAATACATCCCCAATCAAGGCTTAGTCAAAGTAACCCAACACGAACATCATATTGCCGACGCACTCCGACTTAAACATACCCTAGACCGCCTCATTCAAGCTGAAATCAACAATAGCTCCGACATGGAAACTCTGAGGCAACAGCTTAACCTGCACCATGATGAATTTATCATTAAATACGGACGCCTGCTCAATCGAAAAGACCATCCCAACACCCTCGAAGTAATTGCCGACGACTCAGAACTCGTGGCAATGTGTTATGCCCTTGAAGCAGAAATCCCGGTCACGGTAAACTCTAACACCGGGAAAATTGAAGCCGTCCGCTACAAAAACGCCGACATCTTCCACGAACGGGTTTCTGGCTGCTTACGCAAACAACAGCGTCAAATCTCTTCTCCACTAGATGCCGTCTGGGAATGTCTGGAACGCAAAGGTTATCTAGACATCCAATACATCAGCATCCTGGTCAACCAAACCCCAGCAGAAACAATTACCGCCCTAAAAAACATTTCCACCCCCCAAGGAAAGCAATCCCTCATCTTCTACAACCCCTCTACGAACCAATGGGTACTACGGGATGCTTACCTATCCGGAAACACTCGCACCAAGCTACAAACCCTTCGTACCCTGAAACAAACCGACCCAAACACCTATCAACAATTCCAGCTCCACGATAACGAAGCGGAACTCACCCGCCAAGACGCCAACGGACAGTACCTTCACCTTTCTCCCTACCTTCTCCCCCCAGCTTCAACGGAAATCCGAGCCGAAATCGCCCACCGTCTCAAGGTTCAATCCGATATCGACAGCCACTTGGATGCTAATGTATGGATTGACACGGGATTAGGAGCGCCCTGGATTGAACCCCAAGCCATCCAAGAATTCATTGCTCACCTTTTAAACATTCACCCCACTGAAGTACAATGCCATCACATTCCCCCATTAGCGCTGTGGTCACTGCGCGGGTCTTCCACCTGCCTGGAAGCCGCCACCACCTCAGAATGGGCTTCAATGGGGTGTCATGGTGAGGGGCGTCGCAGTGTTCTGTGGCTAATCGAACAATCCCTCAACAAACGCCTGATTAACGTCCAAGTCAAAGACTCAACTAAACAGATTGACCCAGAAAAATCACGCCAAGCCACTGACGCCGCGATTGCCGCTGCCCAACGCCTGGAAACCTACTTTACCACCTGGCTCTGGAGCGACCTAGAACGAGCTTATCATCTCACAGTTAAATATAACCAACTCTACCCACTCCCTAAAAAGCGCCATTGGGATGGCTCCTATTTAAGTCTGCCCGATAGCAACAGCTCTATCACACTCAAACCCCATCAAAACGCCGCTATCGCACGAGCCATTCAATCCAAACGCCTCTTTTGTCTCCACGAATGCGGCACCGGTAAGACGTTTACGATGTGCGCCGCCGCTTATGAAGCCCAGCGATTAGGATTAGCGTCCAAACCCATTCTCGTCGTTCAAAATTCCACCCTCTCTCAAGTGGTTTCGGCGTTCAAAACTCTCTATCCTAACGCTAAATTACTCATCGCTGATGAGTTCAACTGGCAGGAAAAGAACAAGCTAATTGCCAAAATCCAAACGGGACGCTATCACGCTATCATCCTCACCCACTCCCAATTCTTTGCCATTCCCATCAGTGCCACTACGAAAATTAACTACATCCGGGAACAGCTAGATATCTTACAGCGCTACATCGCTGATGTCAAAAACGAAGACCCTTCACTCTGTCTCGAACTCCAGCGACAAACTGACTCTTTAACCGAACAACTGGAGGAACTAGAACTCTTCGACCAGCTTCGCTCCCAGGAATCAAACGTGTTGGCATGGCAGCAGCGTGTTAAAAGTCTCATGGAGAAAGGGATTCTTTCAATTAGCCAAAAGGGAACACTTAATTATACCAAAAAGCGTCACTCGACTACTCAAAAAACCCTCGATAAAAAGCGAGATTCCCTAGAGCGCTCCGTTGAAAAAGCAACCCATTACTACTCACGTAACATTATTAACATTAACTGGGAAGACTTAGGCTGCGATTGGATCTGGCTTGATGAAATCCATTGTGCCAAAAACATCCAATTTGCCAGCAAAGCTGCCCGCAGTATTGCAGGTATTACCAACACCGACACCCAAAGAAGTCTCAATACACTCCTCAAATACAATACCCTGTTTGAACAGGGTGGATTTATCGGCGGTGGTACAGGAAGCTGGCCCTCCAATAGCATCAGCGAAATGTATAATCTGATGCGCCTATTCGCTCCCGATAGTTTACACGATACCGATTGCTCTCATTTCGATGCTTGGATCAGTCAATATGGTTCAGTGACAACAGCGCTAGAATTCATCAGTACCGGAGGAATTAAACCCAAAACCCGAATTACTGGGTTCAAGAACCTCTGGGAACTGATGAGCGATATCAGCCGCTTTACCAGCTTTGCTACAGCAGAAACAGCGGGAATCCTTCGTCCTGAACTGCGCCGCTATACTATTACAATACCGATGAATTCGACTCAAGTGGCACTCACAGAAAGGATTAAACATTGGTTCCAACTGTGGTTGAACAAAACCCCAGTCTCTTATATCAGAGACGGCAAGGTGATCGAACATAATCCCTTGACCCTAACCAGTTTGGGAAGTTTAGGATCAATTGACCCCCGACTGGTCGAACCCGATGCTCCCGCCGCAACTGATACCAAACTTAACCGATTGATTCATAATGTCTGGTGGATTTGGAGAACAACGACTTCGGTGAAGGGAACTCAGATTATATTTTGTGACGCTGGGGTTCCCAAAGGTAAGGGGATTTTTGATTGTTTTAACCTAATCCGTGACCATTTAGTTGCCCTAGGGATTCCTCAAAAAGAAGTAGCAATTATTCATGAATACAAGAGTGCTTCTCAACGCTTTGATTTGTTCCAACAGGTGAATACCGGAGCCGTTAGAGTGGTTATGGTGACTACAGAAATGGGGGGGACAGGTGCAGATATGCCCGTCCGTTGCATCGCCATGCACCATGCTGATACACCTTGGACTCCTGCCAGTTTAATCCAGCGTCGCAGCCGGGGACATCGACAAGGTAACCTTTGGCCCATCTGCTATGAATTCTTTTACGGCACCTCGGGTACAGGCAACTCCCCAGGCTTTGATGCCTTTAAGCTGAACCGCGTTCGGATTAAGGCAGAAATGGCATACCAATTCCTCTCTGGTGAAATGCTTGCTCGTCACTGTGAGGATATTGGCGATGATGCGGCTCACTACCTATTGGCATCTGCTCTGCTATCAGGTAATGGTAAGGCGTTGGAACATGCTAAAGTTTGCGATCGCATCCGCCATTTGGAAGCCGACTTATCCAGCTTGCACACGAAGTTAGCCACTGATTTGTTAACTCTGAAGTCTCTTCCCGATGAGGTGGAACGGCTGAACGCTCTTATCCAAGCGGCTACTGTTGACCAAAACATAGCCCAAAACAGCTTGCAGACAACCTACAGGATTAAAAACCAAAAGTATTCTGCTCAAGAAGCTGGGGCGGCGCTGATGCAAGCTATCTACGATATCATCTACACTCAACCCTGCCAACCCCAGGACATTGGCACAATCGGCTCTTTTTCCCTCTGCGCCCACGCCAAAGGCAATGAAGCGATTGTACAGCTTGGCGGTTCCACTGATCAAGGCTACCGAGCCTACTATGACTTGGTAGAGAAATGGAATACAGGCAAAGGGTTACTTACGGCTACTCAAAAAACCTTAAAGGCGATCGCCCAGGGAGACTACCTCGAACAGATTGTTGCCCAGTTCAAGAAGCTTCAAAACGGGCAACAGGAACTCCCTCAGCGAGTTAGACACCTCACCGAGTTAGTCGAAGACATCCAACACCAACTCGCACCCCTCAAAACCCAACAAGCAACCCTCAAAACCGAATTGCTTTCCCACCAACACGATGGCACACAAGCTCAACGACCGACTACGCGAACCATCAACCCGCCAACCCGCGCCCCCTATCATGGAGCCAACTCCAAGGTAGTTGAGTATATTCGCACTCTAGAAGAACCTAGCACTACTGATACTAACTCTCAGGAAGTAACGTGGATTGATGCCATCAGTGAAGCTGTTCCAATAGTACAACTCAAACTGCAACAACTCCAGCCACAATTAAACTCTACCCCCAGTCCAAACCCCATCAATTTCCAAGCACTTATCCCACTCCAACCCCTTCAACCAACAGAGTGCAACCAACTCCCCTTATTTTGAGCAGCTATAGCAAAAGGCAGAGGGCAGAGGGCAGAGGGCAGAAGGCAGAAGGCAGAAGGGAAAAGATTGACTGGTCAAGGTTTCAGCATTTCGCTTTGTCCTAATCTCAACCGTTAACTTTAATTGTGTCCACCCACTTAACAGGTAGTTCATTACGCTTGAAAACCGCCTCAGTTTGGCGCGACTGCGCTTTTGAAGATGAGAAATCATCAAAATTCATCATGCTGAAAATATTAGCTCAACTCAACCCTATGCAAATCCTAGCCATTGCCGGATACTTCAAAAATATCAATACCATTTCTTCCCCCTTGGAAGAGTGGAAAAAATGTCACTGGCTTGGAGCAACTAATGGTTCAAAAGGCTACCGCGACTGGTAGAAAGACGTATCGTTCTTATCTCCCTTATCGACTACTATTAGCCGCCACTAGGTATCAACAGGCTTCATCGGTTTTCCCAGAGTCAACTAACCTTAATTGACTCGAAAAAGAAACAACATCCGATGAAGTCCTCTCAACATCCACAAACCGATAGCCAAGCAATTCCACTGTTTCTACAAATGGGGAGCTATATTCGGGAAAAATATGATTCAACCGTTTACGCAGCCTCGACACTGCAGCATCTACAGTTCGGAGCGCCACATCAGTCTCTTGTCCCCAAACCGCCGCCAAAATTTTGTCCCGACTTTGAACTAAGCCTGCATTCCGAGCTAGAAAGACAAATAGCCCGCGCTCACTCGTCGAAAACTCATAAGTGACTTCCACCTGCTGCGCCGACTTTTTCCGCAGAAAAATCCGGACATTCGACAGATTTTTTCCGTCAAAACCGAAGTCAAAATGGGCGGTAGAAAACGACAAATCAGGTTTTTTCAATCGCTCATGGCGACGAAACAGAACGCGAATCTGAACCAATAGCTCATCGGGGTCAAAGGGTTTGGTCATGTACAAGTCAGCTCCCGTTGATAAACTGGCAATCTTATCAACTTTCCCAGTTTTACCGGTTAAACAGAGAATATACGGATCTTTCTCAAGGGAGGCACAACGAATTTTACAACAAACCTCTAAACCGCTCATTCCTGGAAGATTTAAATCCAAAATGACTAAATCTGGATAAGAGTTATGCACGGCTTCCAGTCCAGTTATTCCATCATGGGCTACCTGACAAGCATAGCCATCTTGGGTCAGGAGAAAATCAAGTAACTCGCTGGTGCAACAGTCATCTTCAATAATCAAGATCTTTTTCATAAACTCATGAAAAATCCGAAAGGAAGTTAAACAAGGTCGCTAAACCCCCAGGAGCAGCCGAAATCCTGAAACCTGATAGGGGGTAAAAAGATAAAATACCACGAAAAACATCGTGCTGACACTGTACGACTCGCGAAAGTCATCTTAGCTGACTATTTTGCCCACTCATCACACGGCGGCTAAAAGGACTGTCGTTGAACTCAACATCCCCCCCGAAATGCCGCGTCAGGAACAAGCGGTGAAGTCAACACCCAGGTGTTCCTGTATCCGGAATTGATTTAAACAGGAGCTATATTCATGATCAAATCCATTAGTTATCAAGAGGGCTATCAGCAAGCCTTACATGATTTTGGCATATCAGACTTACTGGGGAAATTAAGCACTTTATTGGAAAAAATCAACGATACCCAGTGGCAACAAATTCAGGAAGATGAACCGGATTCAATCGCCGCTTTGCTGATTGGACAGTTAACCTCTAGTCTCCAAGATAGCGTAATCTCCGCCTATCTGAATGCAATTCGGCAAGGAGATAGTCGGGGAATTTCTGATTTGCCTTTAGTTGACAGAACCTTTCGGATAGCCAGCCCGAATCTCACCAATTTTAGTATCCCCCAGTTTGAATACGGTGAGTCTCTTCGCTGGAAGCCACTGGAAGGGTTAGCGGAAACAGACTTTGGCGTGGTCATTGGTCGTTTTATAAAGCCCGCACCTCACCAGGGTTTTCAGTGGAATTGGAAATATCTGATTCTCTTGGATAAAGACTCAATCAGTTCAGCCATTGTTACTGCTGATATGGCTTGGGAAGAGGATCTAGAGCGTCGCTTGGTGTAACCCCAGTTGGCGTATCTTCTGACTTTTGACTTTTGACTTATTATGACCCGAAACCGTCCTTTAACTCAACGAGAGCGAGATCTGATTGAATTCTACAGCAATTGCCAACTCGGAATGACACCTCAGCGGTTTTATAGCAAATGGCCCGTAACTCAAGAGATACTCGCTGCTGTATGCTCTCGCTCAATTTCTACTGTTCAGTGTTGGTTTAGTCGAGGTCGCAGCTATCGCCGTCCTCAACCTGCTGATTTGCGCCATCTTGCTCTAATGGATTTCGTCTTGGAGCATTTTGAGGAGATTCCCCCTGAACTGATCAATTTACTCTGTTTTCCCAATCAGGAGCCATGAAAGGCTTTATGCACAAATTGAAGGAAATTTCCACCTCGATCCAAGGTGTTTTTTTATTGCCATTCCTAATACGTTGAAAAAAGACCATCAACCAGAAGCAACGGAGTTCGTTGCTTGTGTGTGAACGTCTGAGTCGAGTTCAAAGATGCCTATGCAACATTGAGTGTGTGATTTAAATATCTAATCTATAAGGTCACCAGCATCGGGCGATCGCGTTTATGGGATTTCAGGAATAGTGCTAGCGATCGCCTTGGGGATCACGAACAGTAACCCACTTACTCATTTACTTTTTTTACTGACTATGAAGCATCGAGACTGGCTTCGCCTTCGGGAGGAAGGCGAGAACCTTTGTGCTATCCTCCGACAGCAAGGCTATCAATGCCTTAAACAAAGCCGTCGCCTATCTTGGCAAGTCATCAAAGAAGGCAAACCTTACATTTTGACTTGGTTACCGGCACCCGTGGAAGATTGGACTATCCTTCCTAATGATACTAGCCCAGCATGGCAGCGGCTGGTATCGATTGTGCAAAATGGTTTGACATTAAGGAAGGGAGAAACAACATCCCAACGAACTCAACCTCTACTAAACTTGACTCGTCCTTGGGCAATTGTTCGACTCCTACCCAATTGTCAAAGGTGTACCATAGCTCGGTTCTTTAATCGTCAAGATGCCCAGGATCACCTCAGAGCTTTGAATCGGTTTATCCCCAATTCTGAGTTTGAAGTTATCTTCGAGGCTCCGGAGATTGAGGATGATGAACCGGATAAAGCATGACAGCCAAAAAATATTTTCTTTGTATTCAACCAATCAGCTAGCTCGACGAGCGGTACGAAAACTCCCATTGCCATCCCTAAGCTGTTCGGCATTTAAACCTTAATGTCAAGAAATGCGAAATCATTTTAGTGTGAGCATCTTGCTCACTACCCATTCCCAATTTCTAATTTCCCCAACCATATTTGCGAAACTTAAACAGTTTCATCAATTCTCGTTGCACTTTCTGATAAAGGGGCATTTTTTCGGATTCAATGGAAGCGTAAACTTTTGCACCCGGTATCAAGCGTTGCTCAGAATTATTGATCAAGGCTCTAACTTTTAGTAGCTGTTTCTGTTGAGCGGGATCTGGCTGCATCACTAACTCCATCTTTTCTAAGCGAGTTGTGTAAGATGGTAATCCGGGTTCTAGGGGACGGAAGGTTACCTTAGCTCCATCTTTTACAATATCAGAGTCAGTTTGAGGAACTTCAATAATGGCGACAAGATGACTTAAATCAGCAATCTCCAAAATCGGTTCTCCCGCAGGCATTTTTCGACCTAGGAGTTTGTGGAAATCTGGGGTAATAATAAATCCCGTTTGTTTGGCTTTCAATATTTGATGATTTTGTTGTTTATTTTGTCGTCTTTCTAGTTCCGTTTTTAAGGTGTTGAGTAATGGTTGTTGGCTGGTAACTCCTTTACGAGCAGCGGATAACTCTACAGTAGCCGTTTGACGGGTAGCGGCTAGAGTATGGAGTTCGTTTTGCAGGTCGGCTAATTCCTCTTGTTTTCTATTAGTTACGATTTTAATCTCAGCTTGTTTTGCACCAATTTGTTGTTTAAGTTGGTTAATTTCGCTTGATTTTGTGGTAATTTCACTAATAAGATGGGATTCTCTATCTTGCATATCTTCTAAGATATTGAGGGCGAGAACACCTTGGGTAACTAAGTCTTGATATCGGCTAATGCGTTCTTGAGTTCTGGCTAAGGTTTCAGTTATTCCTGCTATCTGGCTGCGTACCCCAGTAATTGTGCTTTGCAGGGCGGCAATCTCTTGGTTGAGTTTTTCAACTTCGGGGAGGTGGGGAAATTCTTGCTGAAGTTGTTGGATTTGCTGGGTTATTAAGGATTCTTTGACGGATGTTTCATTTATTTTGGCTGAGAGGGTGTTGAGTTGAAATGAGGCAGATTTATAGTTAGAAATTGCTTCGTCAAATTCAGATTGGGATTGGGCAATTTCTACATCCATATCCTCAGTAGAGATAATTGCAATCGCTTGATTGACTTGGACTTGTTGATTGGGTTGTACTAGAAGTTCAGTCAGGGTTCCGGGAACTTCTGTGTAAACGATTTGATGAGAATTGGGTGCGGGTTCTAACTGTGCTTCTGCATTAACTGAGTTGGAAACAGGAATTTGACTGATTAAGCCTAAGCCAAGTACGACGATACCGATACCTAAGAGGTGTTTGTAAGGAAATGAGGTGGAAGTATTTCGGGTTGGATTTGTTTGCTGACGAGGTGATCCCCCAATCAGCGTTTCTGGTTCAGTGGGTGGGGGTGATTCCTCAGCAGGAGGTGTTGGTGGAACAACTCGCAAAGGAGAGGTGGCATTATTGAGGGAGTTTTTGGTATTAGGTTGAGATGTCATCAGCTTTAAGTATTTATGAATCGGTTAAGCAAAAACCTATGTAAATCTTGTATTCGCTGTTGTCGTTTACCTATTGCCTGTTGCCACTGAACTCTTTCTAGGAAAATAGAAGTAAATTGCCCAGATAAGCAAGAGAAGTAAGGCGGTGGTGGGGATATTTAGGAGAATCCAGTCGGTTATTCTCAAGAAGAGAAACCCGAAGACGAACCAGATATAAGCAAGACTTAAGGGAGCATAAGCGGCGAGAATCCAGGAATCTCTCTGGGTTTCGTTAATGGGTTTACCTGTAATTAGGTGAGCGTAAAAGCTAAAAGCACGGTTACGAAGATTGTTAATTCCTGTTATAGCGACAGCGAGGTAATAGCCATCGAATTTGGCTAGGGGATTGAGATTTAGGGCAATGGTAAATAGACTGGCTATCATGAGTAAATAACTGGTAGTATGGAGCCAATTCCCTGTGGTGGAGAGGTTCCACAACCATAGGGCGATGGCGGCGAGGGTGATTTGGACGAGGATACCTGCGCCAACGACTAGAATTCTTTGCCTGCGTGACAAGCAATAAGAATCGGTGGTATTGGTATAGGCAGCCGGAAACAGGCACATAAATAGGAATCCCATTTCAGGAACAATGCCGCCATACTGTTTTAAGGTGAAGGCATGACCCAGTTCGTGAAGGGTGACGACTAAGGCGGTAAGTAGGATGAAGGGAATAATTAGGGAAGCGCTGTAGTGTTGCCAAAGTTGTTGACCTTGGTAGAGAATTTCTAGGTGTTGGTGGAGTCCAAGAAGGATTGAAAAGGCTAAAAATAGGCAGAGGAAAAAGGCGAAGGGGCGACTGTACAAAAAGCGTAGTTTGTCAATGTGTTGGGTAAGCCAGGGGTCAGGGTTGAATAGGGAAACTTTGAAAAATAATAGCTGCATGGGGGTAAATTTACGCCGACGGGGTTTGGGGGGTTGTGTCCCTTCCAGCATGGCGGTGGCGGTGAGGAGTTGCAGCAGGTAGCGAAGTTTGGGGTTACTGATTTGTTTGGGAGGGAGTGTGGCGAGTTGGTCGATAATGACTTTATCGTGAGGGCTGACTTGGAGAAAGGTGAGAATGGGGATATCTTTCTGTAACAGTCCGCGATGGGTTCCGGCTACTGGGTTGCGGAGAATCCAGTAGTCTTCAGGGTGGTACAGCCAATAGACACCAGATTTGAGGCGAGGAGAGTGGGGATTGGGGATTGAGGATGGAGATGTGTATTGCGGCTGATTGGCTTTCCGGTTCTCTTGGGTTTCATCGAATGCCAAAATCTTGTGACTAATGAGCTTTTGCAGTAAGTTGACAACTAAGTTTGGGTCAGCGTTGGGGAATTCTTGCTGAACGAATTGTTGGATTTGTCTAACTGTATATTGTCCAGTAAAGTAACGTAGAGTGTAGCCTTCGATAGGGGAGAAGCGGAATTTCTCTTGACCTTCTATGGCTCTAAGGATAATGTTATTGGAATCTCGCACTTTTGCTAAAGTCCAGTATTGGGTTAGGTCTGGACAAAGCAAATCCTGATAATTTTCCTGGGTTAGGGAATCTTTGAGAGTCATAACTGAATTAATAGTTCTGTCGAACTGGTGTAAAGGTTAATAATGGAGAGCAATCTTCATTTTGTTAACTGCGAAGCGATCGCTCTCCATATACTCCTTGTGAATACCGACAACACTTATTGATTGCAGGTACTTGACTTGATCACTCTCAAGACTGATTTACTGTGAACCAAATTTCTCCTTGATCCGAGTCACCCCCTCCACGGGAATAAAGTGACCGTCCCTTATATCCAGTGAGATCACCACTGACGCGACCAGTACGTAAATCATAGGTAATATTGATGTCCCTGTTACCTGATTTCGGATCGATATCAATGTGATCATCAGGATTGAACAAGAAGAAAAAGTTGTCTTGGTCGTAAAGTTGAATAGCGATGGGGACAGTCGTGCCGTTGATATACCGACTGTAACTCCAATTACTAGGACTGTAATCATTGTCATTATTGTTCGTCGGACTACGCCACTGGTTACTACCAATAGAGATACGGCTATAGAAATCAGAACCACCAACTGATAAGGGATCGAAGTCACCTTTAACACGATTAACTTTGACAGTTACTGTCGCACCTTTAGTATTATTGATTCTGACATCATCGTAATCATCCAACTTGCCAGTATTACGATTGTTGGATTCATTGGTTTCTGCCACTTCTTTATTCGCATCAACAATCATACCGATGTAGTAGGTATCATCTCCACTCCAATAAGAGTCTCCCAAACTTGGCAACCTTAAGCGTTTGGTTAAGGTTGACGTGCTGCTATTCCCAACGACATTATTAATGCTGTAGCTACCTAGATAGCGATCATGAGGACTCAGACCACTAATATCGGTATTTTTTGAGAGGTAGAATTTAACATCAAAGTCTCCGGAAGAGTTAACCTCGGTATTTTGAATTCTGAAATCAACATCGAAGTAATCTCCAGCTTTTAGGGGTTCTGGGTTCACATTCAAGTACTGACCAGAGAGATCCACTAGCTTAGTATTGTTAATAGGATTTTGACTCCAATAGGCTTGATTAGCACCATCCTCAAGAACTAAATACATGGTCTTTCCAGATTGATCAGCAAAATCCTGAATCCAGCTATTACCGGAACGGTAAGCACCTTTTGCTGGATTTTTTGGATAAATCTCTTGACTGAAACCGTCGATCTTATTGTAAGCTTCCTGGAATAAATGTGGAGCGCGTGACCCATAACCTACGCCCAGAAGTTGAGCTTCGGTCAGAGTTGAGGTTTCTCTAACAAAGTAGACATATAGTGGCAAGTCTGCTGGGGAGGTTGTGTATCCACGATTAGGTTGTGTAGGCTTCCCATTTCTAAGTAAAAAGTAGTCTTGCACCATTTCTGCCTGCCTTTCCCGACCAAACCATGAGTCTAGAAGACCTTTACCATTATTTTTTAATTGTCTAAGTTTGCTTGATCCGCCATATAGATAATCACCTCCTTTAGAAAAATCAACACTATTGCTCTGATATTGCCATACGTGAACCATCTCATGGACAAAAATATCATCAGTAACTATTTCCTTGGGAAAGGCAATAAAGTTGCCTTTCGTTGTAGCATTTGCTCCTTTGCTTGTTCCTCGTGAATTGGTTTCTAATCGAACAACACTGTAGTCAATTGATCCGCCAAATACACTTCTCGCCCAATTAATTTCTTGAGGTTTTAGTGGACGACTATTGAAGTAGTAAAATTCAATAACTGTGTCATATATTTCACGAAAACCTAGAAGCTCTCCCACATAAATTAGATTGCGTCCTAACCATTTACCGAACTCTTCCCAGGTTTTTGCTTTCCCTAACGATTTCCACCATGACACTGCCCAGGGCTTAAAGCTTTTAACAGCTTCCCACAAGCCTTGAACAACTCTTGCTACCCGCTTTGGTAGTTGATTAATCCAGTGTCCGACCCGGTGATAAATTCCCTGGAGTTTATACCAGAGTTGGCGACTAACCCATTTTATGCCATTCCAAATAGGACGAACAATCTTCTTGATCAAGTTACCAATTTGACTAAAAATTTTGAATTTGCCCAGAAACTTGCTGATAGGACTCAGAAGACGACTGCCGATCTGTTTACCAAGTTTTTTAATACCTCCCCAGATTGTGCTAATTCCCTTCTTGATGCCGCTAGTAACTTTATTAACAACCTTTTTGACTCCGCTAACAACCTTATTAACACCCTTCTTGATAGCCTTACCAACTTTTTTGAATGCTCGCTTGAACCAACCCCAACCCGCAGCCCGTTCAGAGGTAAGTTGAGCATCAGGGCTATTGGGATTAGATGGAGTATAAGGAACTGGTTCCTGCTCTAAGCGATTTGGTGTTGTTACAGCAGCTAAACTGACAGCCGCTGTCAAATCCAGCAATCCTGAACCTGTTTCAGCATCACATCCAGACGTGTTTAAGTCTATGGCAGTTGACTTGAGAATTTCAATGACTTGCTGATAGCTTAGGTCAGGATTCGCCGCCCAAATCTGAGAGACTGCCCCGGTAACCTTTGCCGTAGCTACCGATGTTCCTGCCATAATACCAAAACCATTCTTCACGGTAGAGATAGCCGGACTTTCGTCTGAGCCTCCTGAAGCAAGAATATCTAGGCTCTCTCCATAGTTAGAATAGGAAGCTCGTTCAATATCATCAATTAATTCTGTATTTACAATCTCTTCAATTTGAGACTCCAGCAGATCTGTGGCACCTACTGTGATGATGTTATCGAATTCCCGCGAAGCCTGCCCCAAAGCAGAAATACTTCCACCTTGGTTTCCTGCTGCCACTACAAGAAGCACTCCATTTTGACGGGCATACTCAATCGCTGCACGCTCATAGTTTGTTAATTCAAAACGGGTAGTCTCACTGCCATCTGGATTAGTTTTAATTAGATCGAAACTGAGATTAACCACCGCATTCGGTTGATTAGATGCTTTGGTTGCATCGACAAACTCAATTAAGGAATCTGCCCACTGACCAGAACCAACCGCCCGTCCCACCCAGAGAGGTGCATTATCGTTTACTCCATTAATGCCAATGTTATTATCTTGGGTCGCACCAATCAAACCTAGAATATGAGTGCCATGTTCATCACCTTCATTCTTTTGCAATAAAGGATTATTATCCCCATCAATGAAATCTCGTCCTAAGATAATTCGTGAATAGTCAATATCTGGGTTATTACTGCCCAGTCCCGTGTCAATAATACCGATTAACGGTTGGTTATGGGAAGGGAATTCAAACCCATTGGACTCTGTTGGCTCTAAAGGATTTTCCGTGCCGATAAAGTTCAGTGAACCCAATATAGTTTCATCTTCTTCTGAATCAGCAGCTACCTCTACCAGCAAGTCATCCATCAGCGATCGCAGTTCTTGAGTATCAACCTCTGTCGCAATATCAGTTTTAACTTCTGCGAACAAATCTTCTAACTCTTGGAAAGCTGTACTGATATCGTTTGGCAATTCTGATACTTCATCTGCGATCGCCATTTTTAGTTCATCCAGATCCCCTTTGAGTTGATCGATTCCCTGGTTGAGTTCCTCCGGTATTTGAATTAGTTCATCTAGCTCTTGAGGGTATACCTCACTTAGTTCTGCAAGTTTTCCGTCTAGCGTAGTTTCAAAATTACTCAGGGCATTCTCTAAATCTTGAGGCAATATGTCAGAAAAATCTTCAAATGTTCGCTTCAATTCATCAGGCAAACCCGTAATCTCTTGTTCTAAAATAGTGGTTAATTTTTCTTCTGCAACATTAACATCCTCTGGTAGTTTAGCCAAAGCATTATCGAGAATGTTTTCGGGACTTTCCAAGGCAAGGTCTAATTTTTCTGGGAAAGAATCAATTTCTGTTTTTTCAATCTGGTCGAACTGATCTAGCCCATTGTCGATCTCCTCAAACAACTCTGTCTGTAAGTTGTCTAACTCCACTTCAAATACAGATTCTTCTGTATAGTTGATTAAATCTCGCCCTAGTTTGCTTTCTCGCCAATCGTCACCTTCAATGACATCATCTAAATCTACTGCTTCTCCAGTAGCACCTCTGACCTGGAAAATTAAATCGTTATAATCTAGGTCTGACCCCGTATCAACCCGCCAGTCTTCCATCACGAACGTATTACCATCCCCTGTCACATCGGCAATTTGCCCAACATGAAATGCATCATCTGGGTTAGCCGTTGCTAAAGAGAACAATGGACGTACTACACCCTCAATTTCGGGGTTATCAAAAACCTGCTGCACTTGACCATTGGGTACTAACATAAAGCCAAACTTATCCCCAGGGCGCATCACAAATGACTTCGCACCGAGATAGTCCCCAGCATTTTGATCGCTTTCCCCAAGCTGTCCACTAAATTTTGCTCCTTCTGTTTGATCAGAAATGACAATGTGACCTAATTCAGAATTACTTAAAGCACGACTACTGGCTTCCAAGATAAAGTCTTCTGAACCCGGTTCAAACTGATCCATCCCCTCTAAACTGAAGATGGCTAATTCTCCTTTGTAGCTACCGCCATCAAAGAGAAAGTCAACTTGAACTTGGCCGCTGTCACCAACTGTGAAAACTCCAGATTCAAAGGTGGGATTAGGGTTCTCTAATGTAACTACGTTTAGCGGTTTTTCTATTTCAGATACCTCCTCGGCGATAAAAGGAATCTCCTCTAATTCTTCATCTGGAATAGAATTGTCCAGAATACTGTCAGGCAAGATATCATCAATCTCTGGGATAGGCACTTGATCCAATGGGTCAGAGGATAGTTCAACTCCCGCTATATCAGGGGTATCATCCATACTATCCACCAGACCACTGGGAGTTAAAATGGGTTCTAGTACAAAGGTTTCTCTCTGTACTTTGGCTTGAGTTGATTGAGGTTGGAATCCCTTTGCAGATGGACGCTTTTTGGAGAAGAAATTGAGTATATGCACGATAAACACACCTTATTCAATACAGTAAATACAGTCAAAAGTTCTCTGGGTTGAAATTTTTACAAGTTCTCTAAAATCTGAGTCAGGATTTGCGGAATGTGGGTTAGATAACAGCGAAATCCCAAAAGGAGAGAGTATCAGATTGCACCGCAACCAATGAGGTTAATAATTCCCCATTCTCTTGGATGCGAATTTCAGTATTTTCAGCATTGTTACCGCTACCTTGAGTAATTGTTAGATCCTCAAAGGTTAAACCATTGGCTAATCCGAGATAATCAAACCCAACCGTAAAGTCAAAGATGGTGTCCTCTCCCATACCAGCCTCTAGTACGAACATATCCCGACCCGTACCGCTATAGAGTAGATCTTGACCTAGACCACCGTTGAGAATATTGTCACCCTCACCTGCGTAGAGTTGGTCGTTTCCATTACCACCGATGAGTTCGTCATTCCCAGTATTGCCGTAGAGGGTATCGTCCCCATCGCCACCTTCAAGGTAATCATCTCCGGCTTGTCCAAACAGGATATCGATTCCATTTCCACCGACTAGGTAGTCGTTACCAGCGCCAGCATCAATTGTATCGTTACCCTCTTGACCTTGGAGATAGTCGTCTCCGTCACCACCTGTGAGTTGGTCATCACCTAAACCGCCTTCGAGATAGTCATTACCAACGCCAGCATCAATAGTATCATCGCCATCTTGACCGTAAAGCTGATCATTGCCATCACCACCTGCAAGTTGGTCATCGCCGAAACCGCCTTCTAAATAGTCATCACCTAGACCAGCATCGATAATATCGTTACCCTCTTCACCGTAGAGAAGATCATTACCATCACCACCGCTGAGTTGGTCGTTGTTGGCTCCACCATAGAGGTTATCATTGCCAGCATCTCCATTGAGGATGTCTTCCCCATCTTGACCGTAGAGATAATCGTTACCATCACCACCTGTGAGTTGGTCGTTACCTAAACCACCTTCGAGGTAGTCATTACCAACGCCAGCATTGATAGTATCATCGCCATCTTGACCGTAAAGCTGATCATTGCCATCGCCACCGATGAGTTGGTCATTTCCTGAACCCGCATCTAGGTAATCATTTCCTGATTGTCCTAAGAGTTTATCGGCGTCATCGCCACCCCAGAGGAAATCATCACCAGTGCCGCCATCAAGGTAATCGCGACCTTGTTGACCGTAAAGTTGGTCATCCCCATCACCGGCTTCGAGTCGGTCGTCACCGATACCGCCATCCAGGTAATCCTGACCCTGTTGACCGTAAAGGCGATCGCTTCCTTGTTTACCATAGATGAAATCGTCTCCTAATCCACCATCGAGGAAGTCGTGACCGTCTTCGCCATCAAGGGTATCATAGCCTTCCTGACCATAGATGCGATCGTTCCCCTGGTTCCCATAGAGTTCGTCGTTGTCTAACCCGCCATCCAGATAGTCATCTCCTGTGCCACCCTTGAGGATATCTTCGCCTTGTTGACCGTAAAGGCGATCCTTTCCTTCACCACCGTCTAATTGGTCGTCACCTTTACCGCCATCGAGGTAATCATTTCCGGCTTGTCCTAAGAGGATATCATTATGATCGCCTCCCCAAAGGGAATCATTTCCGGTTTCGCCATCAAGGGTATCTTTACCCTGTTGACCATAGAGTTGGTCATTCCCGTCGCCACCTGTAAGTTGGTCATGACCCTTACCCCCATCTAAGAGGTCATTTCCGGCATTTCCATTAAGGGTATCATTGCCGTTGTCACCATAGAGTCGGTCATTTCCCTCTTCGCCTGTGAGTTGGTCATTTCCGTTACCCCCGTCGAGGTAATCGTTTCCGGTATTTCCATTCAGGGTATCATTACCGTTTTGACCATAGAGTTGGTCATCTCCATCACCACCACTGAGGATGTCATCACTGTTCCCGCCATCAAGTAAGTCATCCCCGATTCCGCCACTCAGGGTATCTGCACCAGATTGACTGTAGAGTTGGTCGTTCCCCTCACCACCAGTGAGTTGGTCATCTCCTACGCCACCTTCAAGGTAATCGTTACCAGCATTACCGTCTAAGGTATCGTTTCCTTTGTGTCCATACAGTTGATCATTGCCATCACCGCCATCAAGGAAGTCATCGCCTGCTTGACCTTTGAGGAGATCTTCTCCAGCTTGTCCGTAAAGTGTATCATTCCCATCACCTGCAAATAAGCGATCGCTCCCATCACCCCCATCAAGTACGTCGTCTCCTGCTTTTGCGTAAATTAGGTCATCGCCAGCTAATCCACTCAGGGTATTATTGATACTATTGCCGATGAGTAAGTCTTCGTAGTCTGAGCCTTCCAGGTTTTCAATAGCTTCGATGCGATCGCCTTTGGCATCTCCTACCCAGCCTTTCCCGGTGGTGAGGCTAACGGCGACACGGGAGGCGGCGGTGAAATAGGAGGCGGTATCGTTTCCTTCGCCACCATTGAGGCTATCTGCATCCTTACCACCAACTAGGAAGTCGTTACCGTTTTCTGCGAATAGGGTATCTTGACCTTCTTCACCGAAGATGATATCGTCGCCATTTCTGGCTTCTACCCAGTCGTCCCCAGTTCCGGTAATGATGGTATTGGCATTAGCATCACCAATCAAGCGATCGCTGGAATTGGAACCAATGACATTTTCTACATTATATAGTTGGTCGCTGTTACCCCAACCATCGGTAGCTATTCCCTGCTCTAGGTTAACAGTAACAGCATTGGGATCTCGGCGGTAACTGATGGTATCTAGTCCGGCTCCACCATCTAGGATATCATTCCCAGAATTGCCAATTAAAACATCATTACCGCCTAATCCTTCTAGGTGGTTATTCTGAGCATTTCCGATGATTACATCGTCATCTTGGGAAGCCAGAATGTTTTCGATATTTCTGAGAATATCAGTAGTACCAAATCCATCGCTGGCTGTACCTGGGTTAATCGTAAATGCGGGTTCGATATCGGTGGGAATGGGGGTGGTGGAGAGGATGGTAGTGTGAAAAGATCCACCTGGATTGCTGTAGCTGTTAATTTCATCCAGGTTGATTACGACACTATTCAGGGAGTTGGTAAAGCTGACGGTATCGATATCATCACCGCCATCTAATACATCGTTTCCGGCTTCTCCCATGAGGAAATCATCACCAGCTTCACCATATAATTGGTCGTCACCCGCACCACCTTTAATACTATCGTTCCCGGCTCCAGCGGTAATATGATTAGCTTGGCTATCTCCAGTGATTTGGTCATCTAAGGCAGAACCGATAATATTTTCTATGTTCAAGAATGTATCGGTACTTCCGTAGCCATCAGTGGCTTGGTTTTCAGCTAAGTTTACAGTAACGGCACTGGGGTCATAATGGTAGCTGATGGTATCTATTCCTGCACCACCATCGATTGTATCGTTACCGCTATTGCCAATTAGTAAGTCATTGCCATCTAAACTTTGGATGGAGTTGGCTTGAAGATTACCAATTATGACATCATCGAATGGAGAACCAATGATATCTTCTAAATTTTTCAGGGTATCTGTCGTGCCAAAACCATCAGCAGCAGTACCAGCTTGAATGGTGAAGTTGGGTTCGATAGCGATGGGTAAAGTATTATCGGGATTTGAGTAACCGAGTACCTCGTCACTATTGACGATTACACCATTGGGGGAATTTTCGTAACTGACTGTATCTATCCCTTCGCCGCCATCAATTAGATCGTTCCCGGCTTCTCCCATGAGAAAATCATTATCAGATCCACCATAGAGGCTGTCGTCTCCTAAACCGCCTTTGATGGTGTCAATATCTTCACCCCCATCAATGGTGTCATTGCCTGCACCACCAGTAATTAAATCATCTCCGGCTTCACCGTGAATCTCATCGTTACCGCTACCCCCATCAATGGTGTCATTTCCTTCAGCGCCAGGTGCGGCAGGTGTGCGAACGTCAATAATGTCAAAGGAGGAATCCCCCCAAATAATGTCATTGCCTTCATCACCGTTAATGATGTCATGGTTTCCGCCACCACCAATAGTGTCATTGCCTGCGCCACCGGAAATTGTGTCTTCTCCAGGATTGCCACTATCACCACTCAGGACATCGTTACCTGTGCCTCCGTCTATTTTGTCGTTATCTCCGCCGCCTGTAATGTGGTCATTTCCAGCACTTCCCTCAAGCACATCATCTCCAGACTCTCCATGAATGGTATCGCCGCCAGCACCGCCAGTGAGAGTATCGTTACTAGCTCCACCAATAATGGAAGAACCTTGAGTAGTATCAACTGAAGAATTGATGAATTGGATAGTGTCATTATTTAAACCGCCTTCTAGACTAGACTTTGTTAAAACTCCATCCAAAGTGATTGTTGAACTTTCATCGCCACCGATAAATTCAATACTTGTAAAAGCTCCTATTGGTGTTCCTAGTCCAAATCGTTGAGTGATACCGTTGGCAGTAATATCAATTACTTCACTTCCAGCTTCTCCACCGATATGTTTAAATAGGAAATTGTCACTTAGATTTGCCTGAATCTCAAGCGTGCCCGTGGAGCTAATACTTGCTAGATCTTGCATAATATTAAACTTAATACCACCTCTATCAGTCGATGGCTCTCCTTCAAAGTAAAAGAGGTTGTATTCAGGATTTCGGGAATATGCAATGCTAGGGTCTTCACGATCAACAAGCTTGTCGTTTGTGACATCGTATAAAAGCTTTAAACTTTTCTCACCTGTATTGCCGTTGACATCAACATGATCGTCGGGAAGCAAGATTGTGGGATCGCTTTCCCATATTTCAATTTTGATAGGAATATAGGATGTAACATGAGGATTGTAATGTACTGTGTTACCAAATATCCAGTCTGGATAAACTGGGCTATTGTCGCTAGACGCTTTTTCTTTCCCTGATGTGAAATCAGCATCATCAACTTGAACCTTTGCATAGAAGTTTGGAGAACCATCTCCTATACCGTCTTCATCAAGTGCAACAATTTCATTGATAATGACGCTGACGTTGGTTTCTTTCAGGGGTGGAAGAGTATAATTTTGTGCTGCACCATAGTTGACATTCCAACCACTATCTCTCAGAGCTGCAATTGTCAGTTGACTAACTGGAGCAGATGAAGAGTTTAGTAATGGTGACATTAATTCATTAGTAAAGATGGACTCACGCCAATGGGAATAATTAGACCCTGGTCCCATAGCAATTTCTAAAGGAACAGCAGTTGGTTGGTATGTACCCAGTAACTCTCCATATGCCCAGCCTGCATGACTATTAGCTTTATAAGTACCTTTTCGCTTATCAGAATACTTGCTAACTAATTTAAGGCTATGCCCTATTTCATGAGCCACTAGAGCAACATTTGAAATATAGCTACTCAGTACGTCAGTATTGAGTCTCACAAGATTTCCTCCAAGAGGAGCATTAGCAAGGGTGCTATTGTTATTAAAAGATTCTCCAATTACCCGAATCTTCTTATCTGAACCATACGGGATGATGCTTTCCCATAACTGAGCCGCTTGCTCAAACGTTTGCATAAGGGTAGCTGCACTCCCAGTAAATGCACTGAGTGTATCTTCAAAATCAAACTCGAAATCAAGCTCAAACTTCTTGTCATCTTCTGACTTGGCTTGAAAATCTGTAGATAACGTATAGTTTGAAACTTGGTTATTGTAGCTCATTACTTGGACAAAGTAGTCCTTGCTTAGATCGTCTATAAAATAACGAATTGACTCTTTTTTTATTCCACGCTCCCACTGCCAAGCAACGATTTCGTCATTAAATTTGTCGATTTTTCCATTACCGTTAACATCCTTAATCAATCGAACATCTGCATCTCCTGTCAAGTTTTTTAGGTTTGCTTTGAATATTCCTGATTCAGTAAATTGTAGTTTAAAAAAATCAGAATGGTTAATTGGATTCACTTGACCATTTTGAGTGAAACCATCTATATCTTGAATTGAAATCACCCCTTGTATATTGTTATAATCAGTCATCCTTGTTCTCCTTTTTATTTGCAACAGTTAGATGTTTGTGTTAATTTTAGACATCGGAATTTATGCCAATATCCTACTCGGTTGGCTAAACGTGAAACGCCTTGGTCAAAAATTAGAGAGTCAGTGGCAGGCGATCGCACATTCCAGTCTGAACAATCGCCACACCCAACTTATAAAGCTATAGGGCTGGCAAACACAGTTTTCGCAAAATCAGTCAAAAAATTTTTTTTCGCGCCACTTTACGAAAACTCCCATCCCCACCCCTATAACTGAGTAGTGCTGAATTAAGGCATCGATTAAACCCTATACTTGACTCAAACAATGACAAGTGGCATCCAATGCCTCTGCCACCTCGGTCAATTCACCATGAGTACATTAAATGAAACCTTAAAACAACTGGTCGCTGATGCTTGCACCTATCCCCCAGGAAGTTCGGCACGACAACGGTGCATCCAAGAAATCTACCGCCAGGTGATCAAGTCCGGCAAACTCTGGAACGAAAACACGCCTTACTATGAGGATGCCCTCCAGGAAACCTGGGAATACTGTTGCCAGCACTTGGAGGACTATGACCCAAATCTCAGTGCTGTGACGACTTGGATTGATAACTGCCTGAAGCGGACGCTGCGGAGATGGCGCGATCGCCAAAATCGAGAAAAACAACGGCAAACCCTACCCATTTCGACTGATAATGATACCCCAATTGACCCCATTGACAATCTAGCCGCCAATCCAGGTTCCAGCCAAGCCCTACAAATGTGGCAGACAACCATGACCTGGGTACAAGATGATCCAGATGGGAAATTACAGCAAACCTGTTTCCGCAAGCGCCCTGAAATCAATGCCCAAGTTCTCTTCCTCAAACGCTTTCCCTCAGAAACTCCCTGGCAGGATATTGCCGATGAATTCAACCTCAATCCCGCCGAAGCCAAGGACTTACCTAAATTTTACAATCGCAACTGTCGCCCCCTCCTACGAGAATTTGGCGTTGCCCAAGGATACCTAGAAGAAAAGACCAAGTAACCATTAGACCTCTGGCAAAAGTAAAAATAAAATCTTTTTTCGTACCTTTTCCCTTAAAATACATTGCCTATTCCCCATTCCCTATTCCCCATTCCCGACTTCTGCAAGAAGTCTATTAACGATAACAAGGTAACAATTATGATTGAACCGATTCAAGCACAGGAGGATGTGGCTGTACCCATCTTAATTACTCACAAAGCGCGACAAATTGCCCATCAATTTGCTCAGGAGCAACCGGATGAAACCAAAGCCAAACAAGTCTATCGAAATACACTTGCTGTTTGTTTAGTCAACAACTATTTTAAAATCCTTGGGATTCCATCTGATCCTTCCCACTGCGATAGTTGGAACCCTCTAATGCGGATGACCGCTAATGTAGCAGATTTGGATGTGATGGGTAAAGGACGCATTGAATGTCGCCCCATTTCTGCCTTTGAGCGGGAGACGACTTCCGTATGCTATATACCTACAGAGGTGCAGGATGAGCGCATTGCTTATATCGTGGTACAAATTGAACCCGAACAGTCAGAAGCCCTCATTCTCGGCTTTGTGGAGTACGTCGATAGTGAAGAACTGCCCTTACATCGTCTCCGTCCAATCTCTGATTTACCCCTGTATCTCGACAATCTGACTGAACGATTCACCCAACTCACCCACTGGCTGCACGGTCAAATTGAAGCGGGCTGGCAAACCCTGGATGAAATTCTGGGCATCTCATTGATGAACTATGCATGGCGAAATACTCGTTCACTTGCAGCCGAAGCTACGACACCGAATTTATCTCCTGTGGTGCGAGGCAAAATTGTGGAAGTCCCGATTCAGCAGGGGATGGAACCGATTGTTTTAGTTACTGAACTCATGCCTAAGTCAGAGGTAGATTTAGGCATTGCACTCAAGATTTGTCCCCCAACCAAACAGGAATTCCTGCCTGTCGGCTTGGATATGACTGTCCTGGATGCGGTGGGTGAAGCGGTGATGCATACCCAAGCACGAGCTGAAAACCGCATGATTGAGCTAGGCTTTGACGCAGAACCAGGCGATCGCTTTTCTCTGCGAATCGAACTAGGAGATGTGACAATTAATGAGGCATTTGTGGTCTGAGTTAGGCACACTCCCATGAGTAAACTGGCTGTACTGGAACTGAGGGGCGACCTAAATCATCAGGGCTTTTATGTTACTCTGCGTATAGGTCAGGGTGATTTAGCCTCTAGCATAACCCTAGATCGCACACTCCCGCCTTCGACGCTTCTATCAGAGCATCTAACCCAGTGGCAGCAAGATTATCGACGCCTTTCAACTCCTAGCCGTGCCCTCAAGCCTTCCAAAATTAGAGTTAACGGTAAGATTGATCCGATAGAAGCCTGTACAGAATCGGCTCAACGGTTGGAACAGCAGTTTCAGCGTTGGTTACGCTCTGACTCGTTTCGTGATATTGATTTACAACTGCGACAAGCGTTGATGCCTGATGAGTTGGTTCAGGTATTAATTCGCACGGCTAATGCTGAGGCTCAAGCTCTCCCCTGGCATTTGTGGGACTTTATTGAGCAATATCCTAAAGCAGAAATTGCCTTGAGTAGTCTGGGTTCATCTCCCTGTTCTGCTAAGAGGAATTCAGCGGCTTCAGAGCCGAATCAGGTGAACATTTTGGCAGTGTTAGGCGATCGCACCAATATCGATGTGGAGAGTGATCAGCAAACCTTAAATGAGTTACCTGGAGCCAAGGTGGAATTTCTGCCGGAACCGACTCACCAAGAACTCCATGATAAGTTATATGAAAAATCCTGGCATATTCTATTTTTTGCGGGACACAGTGAGACTCAAGCACAGAGACAGGGGATACTGCGGCTCAACTCCACGACTCATCTAACCATTGATCAGGTGCGGTATGGGGTACAAAGAGCGATCGCCAATGGTCTACAACTGGCGATTTTTAATTCTTGTGATGGGTTGGGGTTAGCTCAGGCTCTGGCAGATTTGCAATTACCTCATATTATTGTCATGCGAGAAGTTGTGCCGGACTGTGTAGCCCAGCAATTTCTGAAGTATTTTCTACAGGAGTTTTCTCAAGGGCAATCATTGCATCTAGCTCAGAGGGAAGCACGGCAACGGTTACTGGGTATGGAGAAAGTCTATCCCTGCGCCAGTTGGTTGCCTGTAATATTCCAGCCGTCTGCGGCAAAACCATTGAGTTGGTTGGATTTGATCAAGCCAGAGGATGAAGGCATCTTTGATCAAACCGTTGCAGTTCCCACCCAAAAAGCTCAAACCTTTTCCCTAGGGGTGAAGCTGGGGACTGCATTTGTTTGCGGTGCGCTGGTATCAAGTGTGGTGGTGGGAATAAGAGCGCTGGGATGGCTTCAAGGATGGGAACTTAAAGCTTTTGATCATCTTATCCGGGTTCGACCCGGACAATCTATTCCAGATCATCGAATTTTGGTTGTGGCGATTGGAGAGGAGGATATTCAGTATCAGCGTAATCAAGGGATGGAGATGGAGGGGTCTTTATCCGATGAGGCGTTGCTGGCACTACTGCAAAAGATTTCACCCCATCAACCTAGTTTTATTGGCTTGGATATTATTCACGATTTTCCATTCAGTAAACAGTTACAGTCTCATCTGAAAAAACAGAAGTTAATTGCAATCTGTCAAGCTAAAAGCTTTACCAGCGATCTTCCAGGAGTCAAGCCACCGACTCCAGATTTTCCGGTTGAGCAATTAGGGTTTAATAATGTTCCTCTTGATCGTGATGGTGTCATTCGACGCCAGTTTTTGGGTATGCCGTCTGATGAATATTGCCCAACCCAACAATCTTTTGGTTTTCGTATTGCTCAAAACTATCTGGAAAATAGTCATGGCATCAAAAAGGAGTGGATAACAGTATCCCCTCACAGAAATAAAAGGATTCAGCTTGGTTCACAGACTTTTGGGCGTCTTGAAGGTCATGCAGGGGGTTATCAACTATCTCAAGGTGATGCTGGTGGTTATCAGGTGTTGGTTGATTACCAGGCAGTTCGTCCAAAACAAGTCAATTTAAGGGAAATCTTAAGCGGTTCCCTAGACTCTCAACTAGCAGGATTGGTTCGCGATCGCATTATTTTAATTGGCGTCGTCAATCCCAATATCGATACTCATTTAACCCCTTACAGCAAAGGACTTCAAGCCGAAGCAATGCCGGGAGTGGTTGTGCAAGCCCAGATGATTAGCCAAATCATTAGCGCTGCACTTGGAGAACGTCCTCTACTATCCTGGTGGGCTGAATGGGCAGAACTGCTGTGGATTGGGAGTTGGGCATGGGTGGGAGCAATTGTTGTGGTAGGAGGGCGATCGCTTTATATACAAATGGTCGGAGTATTAATTAGTTTAATTTTACTTTGGGGTGTATGTCTATTTCTGCTTGTTCAGGGATGGTGGGTGCCTCTGGTTCCTTCAGCACTAGCATTGGGGATAACTGCGGTTAGCGTCTTGGGTTTGTACCATCTGTACAGTGACGAATGATATAACCTAGAGCCACTAAATGCTGCAACAGACAATTGACTAGCGCCAGTGCGATCGCTCTTTCAGCCGTAGGGTGCGTTGCTGCAAGGCAAACGCACCTTTCCAATCATTCTTTATTGTTTGTCTAACTATCCAGAACGGTGTTAGCTGGCATAATAGAGCCTGGAGTAAGTTGTCTCGTCAATCACTTTAATGGCAGTCAATCTCGATAAACCTCATCTTTGGAAAGCAGATATTTCACAGTCGGTAGATATGTATAATGACTGGTTTATGAATTTCGCTCCCAGTGCATTTCGGGAAACGAGGGTTGAGGTTACTAAGGATGTTGAAGCAACACTCAGGGCAACAGAAAACTTGACGAACGTTACCCCTGAGATTTTTCGGAGATATCCTGGAATACTACCTACTTTAAGAATGTCAACTTGCCCACCTCTTGCGGTTGATCGACTAATTGGTCTTGCATCAGTTCCAAGTAGTCTTGTAAAAAGAATGGAGAAAGAGAAAAAATTGCCCATACGGCTTCAAGGAAATGCCTTAGACATTGAACTTCGGAAAATTGGCAAAATCATAGAGAGAATGGCTGATCCAGATATTTTTACTTGGCTCAACCGATCTGAATCTCCTTCACAGACCGACATATACCGTGCTGCTACGATTGTGGCAGATCGCCTTTGTGGCTCAGTCACTAATCCAATTATCCGTAATGCTCAAGAACGAAGACAGCTAGCAGCGATCCAAAACTGGCTAGAAACCCGCCAGTATCGGAAATTGGTAGGACAAGATGGTGTAAAATTTGATCAAATGCCCCCTGGAACCTTTTGTTTTCGGATGAATGTGCCTATAAATCTAGAAACAGGAAAGGTAATTAATATACCCGTTGATGTTGCGATCAAGCCAAAGTCCTCCTCAATGGATGAGTTGCCTGTTTTTCTGGAGGCTAAATCTGCTGGAGACTTCACCAATGTCAATAAAAGGCGGAAAGAAGAGGCAATTAAAATGTCTCAACTACGAAGTACATACGGCGATCAAGTACAATTTAACTTATTCTTATGTGGTTATTTCGATAGCGGTTACTTAGGATATGAAGCGGCTGAAGGAATTGATTGGGTCTGGGAACATAGAATTGACGATTTAGCTGGATTTGGTTTGTAAAAGCTTTGAGAAAAACAAATTTTGAAAGAAGACGCTTATCACTGCAATGTCAACTAGACCAGAAAAAAACTCACAAAGAACGTAATAAATTAGGGCAATTTGCGACACCTAGTTTACTTGCTAAAAGCATAGTTGAACATTCTATATCTCTCCTTGGTGAACAAACAGACATTCATTTTTTAGATCCGGCTTTTGGAACAGGAGCTTTTTTCTCTGCCTTGCTAAATATGGAAAGAGCAGGAAACCTCGTCAGGGCGCAAGGGTTTGAAATTGACCCATGTTACGCAGAAAGTGTCAGAGAGTTATGGAGAGATACATCCCTGAACTTGGATATTCTAGACTTCACTCGCCTATCTCCACCCAATCAACAGTCTGAACGCTATAACTTGATTATTTGTAATCCTCCTTACATCCGCCATCATTATATGAGTCGTGAGGAGAAGATTAGACTACAAGAACTAACTCTTAAAACCTGCGAGATGCGGATGAGCGGACTAGCGGGTTTATACTGCTATTTCTTATGTCTTGCTCACTCCTGGATGATGAAAGGAGGAATTGCTGGTTGGCTTATCCCCAGTGAATTTATGGATGTTAATTATGGTAAAGCTATCAAAAATTATCTACTCAAAAAAGTAACGCTTATACAAATTCATCGATTTGATTCGGAAGATGTCAAGTTTGATGACGCTTTGGTGTCATCTGCTATAGTTTGGATAAAAAACACAATTCCACCGCCAAATCATCAAGTTTTATTCACTTTGGGAGATTCGTTATCCTCACCAAGTTCATCAAAATGGGTTAATTCATCAATTTTGATGACTGAAGAAAAATGGACTCGATTTCCATCCTTGAATATTCGTCATAATTCAGATAATTTTTGTTTGGCAGATATATTTGAGATAAAACGTGGAATAGCAACTGGAGACAATGCTTTTTTTATTCTTACTGAAAAACAGGTCAAAGAGCATAAACTCCCAACTGAGTTTCTCAAACCAATTATACCTAGTCCCAGATATCTGTATACAGATGAGATCCAAGCAGACGATGAGGGTATGCCGTTATTAGAACGTCGCCTTTTTCTTTTAGACTGCAACCTTCCTGAAGAAGAGGTGCAAAAAAAATATCCTAACTTATGGAAATATCTAAACTTTGGAAAAGGGACTGTATCAGAGCGTTACTTATGTCGTCATCGGAAGATTTGGTATTCACAGGAAAGACGATATACCGCACCAATTATTTGTAGTTATATGGGCAGAAATAGAAGTGAAACTGGTCGTGCATTCAGATTTATTTTAAACCATTCAAACGCTATAGCCTCCAATGTTTATCTACTTCTATATCCCCACAAAAAAATAGCACAGTATCTCGCCTTAGAGCCTTCTAGAATCCGCAAAATCTGGGAAATACTGAATTCTCTTAACCCTACTTCTATCTTGGAAGAAGGAAGAGTATATGGAGGAGGCTTACATAAGATTGAACCCAAAGAATTGGGTAAAGTAGATGCAACAAGCGTTATTGATGCTCTCCCTGCAATAGCTAAACCTACCAAGGTAGTACAGTACAGCCTGTTTGAAAGCTGATTGTCAATGTTAAGATGGATTAAAAGTTACACTTTGTTTGGTAATATTTCATCGAATTGATATTAAAAATTATGCGGCTACGACTCTCTGTTCAATCCTTATCATCTCGTTTATCAGTAAGTCTGATATCAACCTTGATATTCATGCCAGTTGCTGAAGCTTTTCCTCCTAATCACAGTTTATCAACACCTGTGATGATGGCTTCAGAATCAGGCAATGAAGATGGTGATTGGGGCGAACCGCATACGGGAAGTCAAACAGGAACAGGACAGAGAAATGACTGTCCTGATGTGAGTGGTTCTCTAACAGCACTGATGCCTAAAACCAACTGGGGAAAAACGGTTTCTCAATCCCCAACGTTTTGGTTTTATGTACCTTACTCTTCAGAACAGATTGCCGTTGGCAAATTTGTGCTACAAGATGAACAGGGCATTAATCAGATTGAACCGATTCAATTTATCCTCCCTGAAACACCTGGCTTTGTCAGTTTTACTCTACCTGAAACGGCTCCTATACTAGAGGTTGGACTTGATTATTATTGGGCATTTGAACTTTACTGCCATCCTAAAAGTCGTACTCCTATCTATGTTGAGGGCTGGATACAACGGGGTATTGCCAATAGCAATATGGGGAATCAAGGTGATGTTGAAGCTAACCAAATTTATCAAGTTTATTGGGAAAACAGGATTTGGTTTGATGTGGTTAATGAGTTAACTCAACAGCGGTTAAAGCAACCTACGGATAAGGCTTTAGAAGCTGAATGGCTCAGATTATTACAAGATGCTGGACTAGACACTGAGCAACTGCCAACCGAACCTATTTTGGGAACAGTCGTTATAGAATAAACCTGCATATAGCAGTTCCCAAGTGCATGAGGTACACCAAAATGTGGGAGCGAATGTAGGGGCTTTCATGCTTGCGCCCTCACCCCATGTACCTCATCCGATGAGAAACGCTATAGTAATTAAAATAGGGCTTTGTTTGTAGTGAGAACTTTAGTTCTCGCTCCGCCAGCGCGAAAAGAGGGCTGAAGCCCTCACTACGTACCAAATCTATCGCACCATTTTAGCTGAGTCATGCCAATTTACACTCTAGATAACTAAAGCCAATTTCCCACTAATATATAGGGTGACCAATAGTAGGGACGTTCCCAATTTTTCAATTGTTCAGCACCTGCTTTCCATAAATTAATTTGCGCTCGACGCAAAGCTTCAGCTCGACTACTCTCAGGATTTTGTAAGAGTTGTCGATAGAATTCTTCCATAACCGTAGCCGCCGATGCGTCATCCACAGTCCAGAGTGTGGCGAGAGTGCTTCTTGCGCCTGCTCGAACCGTCAATCCGGCTAATCCTAATGTGGCTCGATTATCTCCGGTTGCTGTCTGACAAGCACTCAATACTAAAAGTTCAATAATGCTGCCTTCAATATCACTGCTTCTCAAGAGATTATCTAAGTCTTCGGCAAAGAGTGGATCATCTGATAACGCAATAAATGTTCTTGAGAAATCAGAGCTAAAAACCCCGTGACTGGCAAGGTGTAGGATGGAAAAGTTATCATCTTGCAGTTGATGTTCTAGATTCGCTTTTGTGAATGTTTCATTGAATAAAACCTTTACCTTCGTAGGTAGAGATTGAATAGCGTTCAGCTCTTTTTGTACATTTTTGAGTGGGGATAAGTTACTCTCTTGAAAGGGATGCTCCAGGGCTTCAGTTGAGCCTGCTGTCAAGATTTTGGGCGGGTGGGTTAGGGGTTTAGGTTCAATCAACTGCAAACTGGGTGCCACTGCACTGGCGTACCGTTCCAGTAAATATCTTTGCCGCTGGCTATCCCACAAAGCAGACATTGGGATGTTTCTTAATCCGCCATCTAACACAAAGACTAAGGTTTTGATGGGGCTATCTTCCAGTTTGGTATTCGCTTCTAAAATGGATTCAAAGGGACGAATTAATAGGTCATAAAGCTGACTCATATCCTGTTGAACCGAACGCCAACTTCTAGGTACGGGAAGATGAGCATAGAGTCGATTGATCATCGATTCAATGTCTGATTTGGGGAGTTGCACACGATGAGGCTGGAGGGGCTGGTTCGGTAACTGAAGAATAACCTCCAAGCGATCATCCAGAATAATCGGATATAAAATGGCGGCATTTGGGTCAATGAGGTGTTGGCTAATCTGAACAGGATCAATATTACAACCTAGATAATTCTCTAATTCAGCTAACTGCAAAGAATCAATGAGTTCAATCGCTTTGCTCAAATTCTTTTGGGTGGGATGAGGAGATGTCAGCAGTAAATCGACAAACTGTCGGTAAAGTGGCTCAACGTTATCTCTGAAGGAAAACTGAACATCGGAGTCGATGAAGAGTAGGTCTTTACGAACCTGTTCTAGTGTCTTAACTGCCTGATCATAGGTACGAATCGCATCAATTTCCTGGTTCTGTTCCTTGAGAATGCGACCGAGTTGCCACTCCCAACGATAGCGAATATCGGGAGCTTGAATTTCTTCTGAGAGAATAATGGCTTGATTGGTAATGGTTTTGCTATTATCCCATTGCTGAGTCTGTTCGTACAAATGTCCCAATTGTCCCAGCGCGAGAGATTTTGCCCGACGATCTTGAAGTTGGTCAGCCTGTTGAATAGTATGGGTTAATCGTTGAGCTAGAGTTGACAGAAGTTCAGCACTTTGGGTATCAGGAGATTTCCGTATTATGTGCAGCTTGATCAGGCTATTGACGGCGTTGAGCTGAACTTCAATTCCTGAGCGGCTGAGGGGGAGTTCGGCAAATTGAGATTGCAGCGTGTTCCATAATTCCCAAACATCATTCCACTGACTCGGTGGTGAATTTTCTATGCTTTTGATCGTGACAAGCAAACTGAGTAAGTTGGCATTTGCCTGAACACGGGGCAATAGAGAGGCGGCTAACGTTGCTGCTTTTTGGTAATAGTCTAGGGCGGCAGTTTTGTGTTCATCGGCTTCATCGAGGTTAAGGGCTACTGCTCGTTCCCACTGGGCACGCTCTGTATTGCCTAAATCTAAAAGAATTGAGCTTTGAGTTGAATTGGGCGGGTTTGGAGATAAGTAAGGGGTAAGTTCTTGATTAGCGATCGCGAAACTCTGGTTTAATACCTTTTGGGACTCTTCTAAATTCCCAACTCGGCGAAAGGCATTACCCAGAGATTGCAGTGCGATCGCCTGAAGTTTTGGATCAGTCTGTTCCTGGGTTGTGCTTTGAACCTGTTTCAGGATTTTCTCAGCAGCAATACTAAAACCCAAAGATTGCAGTGCTTTGGCTTGATTAATTTGGCTACCGATGATTCCAGGAAAATGGTTAGCTGATTGGTAAGCAAGTGTGGCTTCTTTCCAGGCTTGCAGCGCTGCTTCCGATTGTCCCTGTCTCCAGGTGAGCCATCCTTGAGCATTTAGCGCTTTGGCGTAGTATTCCCAGTCAATGACTGAGCGGGAATCTGGAGTTTGCTGGTTAAAAAAATTCAGGCTTTGATTGAGAGTGGCTTCAGCTTCCTGCCATTGACCGAGATGTTGATAGGCTAGGGACAGGTTACTGAGGATAAAGGCTTGATGTAACCGATCATCTAAAAGAATATAGGCATTGAGAGCATTTTGCCAACTCGCGATCGCGTCTGTAAATCGTTCAGCTTGAAACTGTTCAATACCCGTTTTGAGCAGAGTTTGGGCTGATGGAGATTGAGAAATATTGGCAGGTGGGGATTCAGTCGCTTGAACTGGGGATAGGAGAGAATCCACAGATAGGTTCAACACAGTGATGCAACCGATGAGCGCCCAAAGCATCAGGGCGATTAATTTTCTGGTTTGTCTTCTGATCACCACAACCCCCTTCATCGCGACTGACAATTAAATCCGGTTGAAGTTGAGGGACTGTTTGCGTACAAAATAACCTCTCCTCGCTCATTCACGTACCACCCTTGGGCTTCCACAATCACCTTAGGCGCAGTGGTTTCCTCTAACTGCTCCGCTCTAGAGATTGCGGGCTGTACATCTTCCCACCCCACACTACTACTAATCGGGTCAGAGGGATTAGGAGGAATGCCTCCCCGTTCTGTATTGACAAAACGCCCTGTGCCATCCATACCCGGTTGACATCCTTGAGTTAAGGGTGGACTTTCGGTGTCAGTTGGCAGTTCCACAGCCCCCTGTACTGGGTCAATTTCTAAATCATCAATAGTAATCGCTCCATCGGTGCCAAACTCAGAACTGGCACTAATGTCGTTAGTGTCGTTACTTCTTAGTGCGTCAAAAGAACCAGATTGTTCTTCCAAACCAAAGATGCGGTGGGCTGAAATTTGAATATTGCCCCCATTTCCTTCAACAGCGGTGGCGATAATATCACTATTTGCAGAGGAATTGGCGATGATAAAGCCATCTTCGGCGTTGATGTTTATATTTCCTCCATTAGCCTGGGTATTGGCTTGAGCCGCAATAAGACTACCATCCTGAATAAATAGGAACTCAACCCTGTCTAAGTTAATATTGGCAGCTTCTTGTTCCCTACCTGCATTTACTCCTGTTTCAGCACTAATGGTTCCTGAATTGAGGTCAATGCGATGGGCATCAATGTTTATATTGCCAGCTTGTCCTTGGGGGCTGCTGACTGTGACGATTGAACCATCTTCAACCATTAACTGCTTGGTTTCCACCGTTAAGTTTCCGGCAATACCACCAGCTGAAGCCTGAACTGATAGGACACCTGAATTGCGAATTTGCAGCGATTCTGTGGCATTGACGGTAAGGTTTCCAGCCCTTCCGGGTTGAGGTAAATCTAAAGTTGCTGCTCCCACCCGCCCATTATCAATCAGTAGTTCTTTGGTGTTAATGGTTAGGTTACTAGCATCTCCGAGTCCGATGGTATCAGCAGTAATTGTTGCACCATCCGTGACTGTCACTTGCTCCGCGTTTAAAAATAATTCACCTGCATTACCTAGTCCCACGGAGGCACTTCCCACACCCCCTTTCCCCTGCAACCACACTTGGTTAGCATTGATTGTTAATCGACCTCCATTTCCTCCTGTGCTGTCCAGTCTTGCCACTGTTGCAACTCCAGCTCCATCCTGAGTAATTAACTGTTTAGTATTTAGGGTTAGATTTCCTGCATCTCCAGGTCCTTCAGTTGTTGTTGCTATACCGACACTTAACAGACTCAGCTCTTGAATTGTTGCGGGATTTGGGTTTACAGGAAATGATCCGGGTTCGTTGCCAATTAGCTTGATAAACTCAGAGGCATTAACTGTTAAATTTCCCCCTTGACCACTACTATTAACAAGGGCTCCAGTAGAAATTCCTGTCTCGGACTCTAATTTATATTGGTCATTTTGAATAATCAATTTACTCGTATTAACGGTAAGGTGTCCCGCGTTGCCAGCCCCATCTGTATTAGCCGTCAAAGCTGAACGATTGAACAAATTTACCGAATCAGAGACATTGACAGTTAGGTTTCCGCCCTGACCTTTTCCAATCCCGGATGTAAACGTAGCAAATCGTGTGTTAGTCAAGGACATTGACCTAGCCGTGAGATTGATGTCACCCCCCTTGTTCGGATTAGCTGTATCGCTGAGGATGAAACTATCAACCAGATGAATTGTATCGTTGGCAATGAAAGTGATAAGGCAAGGAATACATCTCCATTCGCTCGGATTATAGGGTCATTAGGACTATACAAATCCCCCAAACTTTCATCTAATTTTTTAATCCGAAAACTCCCCCCACTCCAGTAATGAGCGTCTCCTCTCACAGGATTGGCACTTTGCAAGACCATCTCCCCACCGGAAAATAGCCCACTATCTGGATGATTCAAGGCAACAATATCAACATTTTGATTGCCATGAATTAGCAAATCACCCTGAGCTTGAGCAATAAAACTATTGACTACACTATCTCTTATCCGCACCGTATCTTGGGCAACTATTTTCAAGTCATTTCCTGCATATAAATTACCTCGTAAGTCTAAATCGTTCGCCGCTAAGGTTAAATTATGACCAACGGCTAAACGAGTTGCATTTGCAGTGATTATCTTTCCTCTTTCTATAGAAGATTGAGGTGGGGGATTTGCTCCATACTGCAACCCTGGAGTCAGATTAATCGTCAACAGTGGCGCTGACTCTGGATTCGTCGCACTAAATTCAACCCCATTATCAAATACCAAACGATTCGCCGTACTCGCCACAAAGGAACCCCGAATATCCAACTGAGCATTTTCTCCAAAAATAATCCCATTCGGATTCAGGAAAAACAGATTCGCCCCCCCATTAATTCCCAACGTCCCTAAAATAGCCGAAGGGTCATTCCCCGTTACCCGACTAAAAATACTTTCAATTCCTACCGGATTCGCAAAATAAGCTTCTTGTCCCTCACTAACATTAAACGCCTCAAAACTATGGAAGAGATTACTACCGCGAATCGCGCCCCCTTCGATTAACTCCCGAACCTCATTCACCCTCGTAATGCGAGACGACTCAGCCCCCAGGGTATGATCAGGAAGGATTTGAGCCGAAGCTTTTTGTCGCCCAAGATTCAACCAACAACCCAGTGATAGAAACGGAAAAAGGACGAACCAGAGAAGCGATTTCAGATTGGTAGTGCCCGTCATAGCTGCTGTGTTTTCCCGAAACATGACATCAGAAGCCCTAAGAAAAGCTTATGCAATAGTTATAAGCTTAGGCACAAACTTTTCGCAACTCTTCGATTTCTCGTAATAAAACGTTACAGCATCAGAATTTCATGATCAAACTCATCAACAGGAGGAGTTGGGTGATCAAGGCATCTCCCAACTCCTGATAACCGCTAGATGATAGGCTCTGAGGTCAAACAACAACGCTAAAATCGGTGTAGTTTAACGTTGGTATGTTAGAAAGTCGAGCGATTTGTATTTGGCTAGAATCTCCGGTTCCATCGGAATCGAAGAACAAGCTACCATTAGTTTGGTCGTAGACAAAGCGATCGCTAGCTTGTAAAGCCGCTGCACCAAGGGTAAACTGATTGGCTTGCAATTCGCCCAGAATTAGTCCACTACCAAAACCGCTAGCAGAGACTTGGATTGTATCCCCCTGGTTTTGAGCAAAGTCTACAATCCAATCCATCCCTTCATTGACTGAACCGAATAGGAAGTTATCTGCACCTAATCCACCAACCAAAATATCGTCGCCCTTGCCACCAATTAGCGTGTCATTGCCGTTTACACCATTCCTGGTGCTATCACCGTAGAGGATATCATCACCGCTGTTGCCATTAAGTTGATCATTCCCTTGATTCCCCACAAGGACATTATTGGCGCTGTTGCCCAGGATATCATTGTTGAGTTCATTACCATATCCTGAGATAGAATAGCTACCTGTCAATCTCAAATTTTCTACATTGACACCTAGAGTGTAGGTTAAGGATGAATCAACCTGATCTACTCCTTGATTGAAGGATTCAACCACGCGATCGCCTACGTTATCAACTATATAGCAATCCTAAATTGATTGTGGCAATTTTCAAAACTGAAACCCTTGCTATACCTTGATTTCAAGCCGTCTACTTGTTGCATCCTATTTAGGATTGCTATATAGCGATCATTGCCGCTACCCCCATACATGGAATCGGAGCCAGTACCCCCATTGAGATAATCATTATCCCCATCCCCTGTAAGAGTATCGTTGCCACTATAGCCATAGAGATAATCATCACCAGCACTACCTCGGATATAGTTAGCCAAGTTGTTGCCACGAATGCTGTTGTTTAGTGCATTACCATAGCCACGAGAAGCCTTACCCGTAAGACTTAGGTTTTCCAGATGATCACCAAGAGTGTAGTTGATAGAGGAAGAAACTTGATCGGTTCCGTGATTAGAATATTCGACTATGCGATCGCCTACGTTATCAACTACATAGCGATCATTGCCGCTACCCCCAGACATCCGATCAGAGCCAGTACCCCCATTGAGATAATCATTGCCGCTACCCCCATACATCCGATCAGAGCCAGTACCTCCATTGAGATAATCATTATCCCCATCCCCTTTGAGAGTATCGTTGCCACCATAGCCATAGAGACGATCATCACCAGCACTACCTCGGATATAGTTAGCCAAGTTGTTGCCACGAATGCGGTTGTTTAGTGCATTCCCATAGCCACGAGAAGCCTTACCCGTAAGACTTAGGTTTTCCAGATGATCACCAAGAGTGTAGTTGATGGAGGAAGAAACTTGATCGGTTCCCCGATTAGAATATTCGACTATGCGATCGCCTACGTTATCAACCACATAGCGATCATTGCCGCTACCCCCAGACATCGAATCGGAGCCAGTACCCCCATGGAGATAGTCATTACCATAACTCCCGACGAGAGTATCATTATATCGTCCACCGTAGAGAGAGTCATTGCCTAAACCACCATGGAGGTAGTCGCTGCCAGAAAAGAAAGAGAAACGACTGCTAGAATCCCCATAGAGGCGATCATTTCCTGAACCCCCGTCAAGGCGATCGCTACCTGAACCACCGTAGAGTCTGTCATTTCCTGAACCCCCGTCAAGGCGATCGCTACCTGAACCACCGTAGAGTCTGTCATTTCCGGCATCTCCATACAAGGTATCGTTGTTAGAGTTACCCTTAATGTCGTCGTCGCCTCTTCCGCCTCGCAGAACGTTGGCAGAACTATTACCTATGATTTTGTCATCGCTTGAACTACCGACAACATTCTCAATCCTCGCCCCATACGCAATTGTTGTTCCACGAGGAGAAGTCTTGTGTGTCTCCCAATCCTTTCTATCCTTACTATTGTCTTGAGCCTTGTACGTTCTCTGGTTATATTCATCCTGATAGGTGATGATGCCGCCTTGATTTATGTCAATGTGATAGCCATTGCGGCTATAGCCAAGTTTAGACAAATTAAACGTGTCAACTCCTGCACTATCCCAAACAGCTAACTTCATCGGTTTGTTACTTCGTCCACGGTGACGAGAACCATCCCAATAGCTGTTAACACTGCTAAACTTATAGGTTGTATTGCCTGAATTAAATGACCGGGCGCCATAGAGATACTGAACAGCTCTGATGTCATAGGGCATGGGGGTAGCCGCATAACTGCCAACATCGTTGTAGCTCATCACCGTATTGGTATTGTTGTCCTGAGAATAGGACAGAAAAGGAGATTTACCCTTTTTATCACCGTTATAGTTACCTGGATGTTTGAGTCCTAAAGCATGTCCTATTTCGTGAATAGCAACATCAAGAAACCTTGCTCCTATTCCATTCTCTGATTGTTTGCCAAGCTTGATATTGACATGGTTAAGTTTATCGCTTCCCCAGGAAAAAGGATTCCACCATTTTCTGTTATACTTGTAGCTAGCTAATCCCCCTTTGCCACTCTCACCCGAAAAGCGGAGATTGCCTCCTTTGTCAACTCGATGAAAGTCAATATTTGCAACATATTTCCATTGATTGATAGCTTCTCTCACCATACATATTTCATACCTGTCTAGGGCGTGACTCCCTACTTCCTGAATACTGTAAGTCAGAGTTACTGGCTTACCTACGCGACCCCAATAACTTCCTTTCAGCAGCGCATCAATGCTATTAATGCCCGACCGTTTGACACCCATAATTGCTATTCCTTATTCAGCGCATTACATGAATCATAGACAGCCAGAATCAAGCTTCTTTAACCCACCTAATTTCCTGTGGGATTTGAAGCTTATTTCTCGCTCTAAGTATTTATAGGGCAGCTAGATCGGTTTTTCGCAATTTAGCTAAAAAAAATTTGATGGTTGTTCGGTAAAGATACAAAATTGTCTCTACTGCAATGAACAGAAGACGATTCCAGGTTATTCAGAGGCGTTTCAACAGACACGATCAAATCCAAGTCAATGGTAGTAAACTATATCTATCCCGATCCTTCCCGATCCTTCCCAATCCTTCTTAAGCTGTTTGGCATTTACACTTTAATGTTAATAATGCCGAAATCCTTGTAGTGCGAGCATCTTGCTCGCTACCCATTCCAAATTTAAATGCATAACAGATACTATTCCAATTTGAATAATTTTACCTAATTTAAAGCTCATGATGATTTATAGCAACCGCCACAACGGTTAGGACACTAGGCATGGCTCAAGACAATACATGGCATTCATCTTAATGTCCTAATGACCCTGGCGACTGCTATAATTTAGAATCGCTATAGTTGTTTTGTTGTAACAAGGTTTTTGGATTTCAGCCATTTGTCAGTCTTGCTTGTGTAGCAGCGATTTTAATCGCCGTGGCAAAAGGGGGTTACTGACAAGTAAATACCCTTGAAGTTGAGGGTCTATTGGCGTACAAGATAACCTCTCCTCGCTCATTCACGTACCATCCTTGGGCTTCCACAATCACCTTGGGTGCAGTGGTTTCCTCCGACTGCTGTTCTTCAAAGGTTGCGGGCTGTATATCTTCCCACCCCACACTACTACTAATCGGGTCAGAGGGACTGGGAGGAATTCCTCCCCGTTCTGTATTGACAAAACGCCCTCTGCCATCCTCACCCGGTTGACATCCTTGAGTTAGAGGTGGACTTTCGGTGTCAGTTGGCAGTTCCACAGCCCCCTGTACGGGGTCAATTCCTAAATCATCAATCACGACTTCCCCATCAACACCAATTTCTGAACTGGCTGTAATGTCACTCAAGGGGGTCAAATTCTCTCTGAATTCTAATCCGATAACGCGATTTGTGGTGATATTAATCTGTCCACCTTTACCAGAAAAGGCATTGGCGGTGATATCGCTATCCTCTTCTGGAATACCTGTGATGAAATCAGCGTTGATGATAATATTACCCCCATCACCCCCAGCTTGGTCAGTGCCTGCGGTGGTGGAGATTTTACTACCGTGGCGTAATAGTAGCAAGTTGTCGATGCCCAGGGTAATGTTTCCACCCTGATTGCTGGTGGTTTCAGCCGAAATGGTAGACCCATTATCCAGGGAAAGGGAACTCCCATCAAGTTGGATATTACCCCCTTCTCCACTCCCCTGGCTATTGACAGCAATGGTTGCGCTATTGTCCAAGGTTAGGGTTCTGGAGTTGCTAAAAATACTACCCCCATTTCCTGTAGAACCTCGCATAGTGTTGGCAAACAGTCCACTATCTTTTCCGGTGAGGGTAATCGTATCGTTGATTTCCAGGATGATATCTCCAGCATCGTTAGTCGCTGCAGTGGTGGTACTCAGTTGTCCTCGGTTTGTGGCTTCTAAGGTATCAGCAGTAACTTGAATCCTCCCCCCTTTCCCGCCAGAGGTAGCGGCTGTTATTTGTGCGCCATCTCGCACTTGCAATTGTTGGGTTTGAAGGGTTAAGTCTCCTGCATCTCCAGCACCACGAGTTTCAGTAAAAATGCCACTGGGGACTTCACCATTTGCTGAAGTGCCGATTACATTAACGGAATTGGTAGCTTTAATGGTTACATCTCCACTAGCACCTTCGTTGACGGTTGCTGCACCAATTCGGGAACCGTTAAAAATGTTAAGTTGGTTGGTGGTTATTTCGATATCTCCAGCATCACCGGATGCATTAATCACGGTATCAGCGGATATGAGGGAACCATCGGTGAGCGTAATTTGACCAGCGTCTACAATTAAGTTTCCTCCATCACCGGAACTTAAGGTGGCTGTCGCTATACCCGCGTTACGTTGCAATGTAATCGATTCACTCACATTAAGTCTTAATTCTCCCCCATTTCCGGTACTGTTTTGCAGGGTTGAGGTGCTGATTCCGGCTCTATCTTGAATGGTTAATTGCCCCGTATTAATGGTTAAATTGCCAGCATTACCGCTACCTTCAATGGTGGTTGCGACACCCGTCAAAGTTTCAGCGGCAAAAGCCACACTTCCAACTTGGTTGATGTCAGGAATAAAGGTTCCCGGTTGGTTGCCAATCAGTTCAACAGATTCTGATGCATTAATGGTTAAATTTCCACCTGCACCGCTGCTACCCTGTGCTGTGCCAGTATTTATTCCTGTGGCTTGATTTGTTTCAGATCGGGTATTTTTGACGATGAATCGTTGAGTATTAACAGTTACGTCACCAGCATCACCGTTCTCAATTGCTCTTGTCCGTACTAGGCTACCATTGAGCAATTCTACAAATTCATCGGTATTGATATTAATAGTTCCGCCTTCTCCTGAACCCAAGGTAGAAGCGGATAGGATGGTTCTGTCGGTAAAGGAAACGGACTCAGCTTGAATATTAATGTCGCCAGCTTTACCTAAACCACTGGTACTACTACGGATAAAACCATTAGCTGAAGCGATTCTTCCCTGACTGGTTAGTGTAATATTACCGCTGGCTATATCTACCCCACGAGCGTCAAGAGTATCAAAGGTAATATTACCTTGAGCAGAAAGGTTTATCGCACCGCCAGCACCCAAGGAAAATGTACTCAGAGTACCTGCGGTAGTATCGATAGAACCGTTAGTGCTGGTAAGTTTTATTGCACCACTGGGGTTAAATATATCTTGGCTGGTAATGTCTCCTATGGCGTTTACATTTAGGCTGCCAGAGACTGAAGAGTTGATTAAATTAATATCATTACTATCGTTAATGATTACCGTTCGACCACCGTTTATACCAAGACGATTTAAATCATTATTTTGATTCAGAATAATATCGCTATTACCCGCATTGAATGTAGTTAAACCTGTCAGGTTTAAGGGTTCAGTTTGGGTAATCGCCCCGCCAGAGGTAATCGTAAAATCACCGGATACATTAGAGGCGGCTAATTGAGTATTGGCTAAGGTGTTGAGTAGGGTAACGTTGCCAGTCCCCTTAGTGGTAAAGCGGATATCTCCAGTGAGTTGGTTATTATTGGTGAGGGTAATTGGGGCATCTGCTTGTAACGTGGTAAAGTCGGATGTGCCTGTGACGATAAGGTTTCCATTTTGGGTAATACCACTATCAGAAATCAGAGTTAAGTTACCTGTAGCCGTGGAATTGAGTAGATTAGTTGTGCCATTGTCACGGATAGAAATATCTTGACCTGTAAACGCGAGATTACCAAATTGATTGTTTGAGTCATTGAGGGTAATATTGCCGTTTTCGGCATTGAATGTAGCTGTACCGCTAACACCTAACGAACCACTTTGAATAATTCCAGGCGTTCCCGATTCTACGATAGTTGTAGGTGCATCGGTGGTGAATCGTAGCGTACCGCCAAAATTATTGGTTGAGTCAGTCAGGATGATGGCAGGATTTTCATAGACACTTCCAGGAATAAATTGCAAAGCACTGGCTAGGCTATTTACAGTTAAGTTACCAGAGAAGGTTTCACCCTCTAGGTTAATTGTGCCTACCTCGGTAATAATTACATCGCCATTAGGAAGGTTGAGTCGAGGAATAATGCTACCGTTAGTCTCTAAATTGGGATTACTTGCTGGATTGAGGATAGTCGTTTCTCCGGCTACTTGTAATCGTTCTCCTGGTAGTTGGGAAATGCTACCCCCAGAATCAAGGGTAAGATGTCCACCGATGAGAGAGTTACCGAGAACGGTGGCATTTTGATTGGTGAGGATGACATTCCCGGCGTTGGGGAGAGTTGTGGTAAAACTGGCATCTCCAGCAACCGTTAATCCTCCGATTTGGCTGATGATTCCGCCAGAGTTGAGGGTTAAATTTCCGGTGGCGGTGGAGGTTAATAGGGTAGTGTCATTATTGGCGCTGATGGAGACATCATTCCCGGTGAAGCTGAGAGTGCCAAATTCATTGGCAGAGTCGGTGAGATTAATATTACCTGCATCTGCTCTAAATGTGGCTGTACCGACAACAATTTGAGTTCCGCTTTGAGTAATACCAGGAATCCCTGTCGTGCTAATCGCATCTTTGCTGGTTCTAAATCTTAATGTACCGCCAAAGGAGTTGGCTTGATTGAGGGTAATTGCTGGGTTGTCTAAGACGGCGTTAAAAGATAGAACAGCTTCGGGTAGGCTGTTAACGGTGAGGTTTCCGGTAACAGTATTAGTGGGTAGGTTAACAGTTCCGACTTGGGAAATGATTAAATCGCCATTCTGTTGGATGGGTGAGGAAGGAAGACCAATATTATTAATTAAAGGATTGCTGCTACCGCCGTTAACCGAGATGTTGCCAGAGACTTGCAGGGGTTCTCCGGGTACTTGGGAGATGGGGAAGGCTGAGTTGAGGCGGAAGTTACCGCCAATGATGGAGTAGCCGATGGTGGTGGGGTTGGTGTTGGTGACGCTGACGTTTCCGGCGTTGGCGAGGGTACTGGTGAAGGTGGCGTCACTGTTGATGGTAAGGATACCGTTACCGAGGATAGCTCCTGCTGAATTAACCGTGAGATTTTCGGCGTTGATATTGCCAAGAGTGACAGTACCAATGGCGTTATGGGTTAATCCTTCCCCTGTGTCTAATTGAATAGAGACATTGCCAAAACCAGTATTAATGGTAGTACCCGGTTGCATGGTAATTTCGGCTGCACCAGGTTCTCGTTCTAGATTGATAACTCCTGATGCTAGAGGTTGATTGGCAAACAGAGATAGGTTGCCGTTGTCGGTGGTGATATCGGCGTTGAGGAGAATATTTCGTCCGGCTTGTAAGGATAAGGAGCCTCCAATCCCTGTAGGATTATCAGTAATAATGATTTGGTTGACGGTAATATCGTTATTTGCTTGCAGGGTGACAGCCGTTCCGGTATCGGTGATGCTGGTAATGATGGAGGGAGTGAGGGTAATATTGCGATTTGGGAAGTAGCTGTGGGTGAGGGAGTTGGGGTTGGCGATGCCGATATCCACTCGTCCACCTCCAGTGGCTAAGGGGTTAGCTACCAGGTAATTGCCATTGCTCAAGGCTGTTATTTTACCAAATAGGTTATTACTAGAGATACGGCTAATTTCCGCCCCTGTAGTTCCATTAACTAGAATCACCGTCCCAGCATTGCTCACCCCCCCAATCTCTGCAAAGGGATTGCCGAAAACATAATTACCATTGCTCAAAGCTGTTATTTCATCAGAACCGAAACTATCGTTTAAGTTAGTACCAGAAATACGGCTAATTTCCGCCCCCGTGGTTCCATTGGCTAGAATCACTGTCCCAGCACCTTTCACCCCCCCAATCTCTGCACGGGAATTGCCGAAAACATAATTACCATTGCTCAAGGCTGTTATTTCATCAGAACCGAAACTATCGCCTAGGTGAGTACCAGAGATGCGGCTAATTTCCGCCCCCGTGGTTCCATTGGCTAGAATCACTGTCCCAGCACCTTTCACCCCCCCAATCTCTGCACCGGGATTGCCGAAAACATAATTACCATTGCTCAAGGCTGTTATTTCATCAGAACCGAAACTATCGCCTAGGTGAGTACCAGAAATACGTCTAATTTCCGCCCCCGTGGTTCCATTGGCTAGAATCACTGTCCCAGCAAAAAATACCCCCCCACTATCTGCACCGGAATTGCCGAAAACATAATTACCATTGCTCAAGGCTGTTATTTCACCATCGCCGAACTGTTCTATATTAGTACCAGAAATACGGTTAATTTCCACACCCGTAGTTCCATCAGCTAGAATCACTGTCCCAGCATGGCTCACCCCCCCAATCTCTGCACGGGAATTGCCGAAAACATAATTACCATTGCTCAAGGCTGTTATTTCACCCAAGCCGAAATTATCATCTAGGTTAGTACCAGAAATACGGTTAATTTCCGCCCCTGTGCTGCCATTAGCCAGAATCACTGTCCCAGCATTTTCCACCCCCCCAATCTCTGCATCGGGATTGCCAAAAACATAATTACCATTGCTCAAGGCTGTTATTTCACCCAAGCCGAAATTATCGTTTGGGTGAGTACCAGAGATACGGTTAATTTCCGCCCCTGTGCTGCCATTAGCCAGAATCACCGTCCCAGCATTTTCCACTCCCCCAATATCTGCATCAGGATTGCCGAAAACATAATTATTATTGCTTAAGGCTATTATTGCATCCAAGCCGAAAAAATCGTTTGGGTGAGTACCAGAGATACGGCTAATTTCCGCCCCTGTGCTGCCATTAGCCAGAATCACCGTCCCAGCATTTTCCACTCCCCCAATATCTGCATCAGGATTGCCGAAAACATAATTACCATTGCTTAAGGCTGTTACATCAACGTTGAAACTAGACCCTCCGAAACGATCCTCTGGGTTAGCACCATGAATACTTCCAAGAAGCGTCCCAGTAATCGAGTCGAATAGGTACACTACTCCGGCATCCTCTGCCATTAAATCATCGTATGGAGAACCCACAACAATGTTGTTATTTGCAAGTACCGCAGTCCTATACCCAAATTGATTTCCCAGCGCTGGATTGGGGTCAAATAATTGAAATGAGTTTCCAGTAACCGCTGTATCAATCGTAATATTCTTCGGGTCTAACAACAGCTCCCCCGCCACCCCATTCACCGCACTCGCATCTCCCAACCCACCAAAAACCAAACGCTCCTTACCCGACACCTCCAACACCCCACCATTTCCCCCCAACTCCCCACCTCGCGCCGTCAAACTGCCATAAAAATCGGTCTCCCCATCCGCCCAAACAATCACTTTCCCCCCATCCCCAACCGTCAACCCATCGGCTTGTAACGTCGTGCCATGATTCACCACAGTATATTCTGCATTCTCCGCCCCCACCGTATTTCCCTGATAATCTCCACCCACCAGAATCTCACCGCCACCCTGATTCCCACTGGCATTTACCTGTGTCCCCAACAGTTGCAACCTCTCCCCAAATAACTGAATCTCACCCCCGAACTCCCCTTGCGCCTGGAGATTCCCAGAAGTGGTTAACACCCGTCCCCCCTGAAACCTAATCCTCCCCGCCTTTTCATTCCCGGTTACAGTCGTCAACGCACTAGCGGTTTGAATCACCGTACCCTGATAATCCACCTGAATGGTTCCCCCATCCCCAGCACTTCCCGTCGCACTGAGAACCCCAGTATCCAGAAAATTACTAACCTTAATATTGAGACTACCGCCCCGTTCACCATCCGCCTGAATCTGTCCCCGATTTTCCAGAAAGGTACTGGTGAGATTAATTTCCCCCCCGGTAACGCCGCCGGAATCAATCACCCCATTAAGTAACTGAATCCGATTCCCTGTCATGTTAACTTCACCCCCAGTACCCAGAGGATTTGCAGCATTCACAGAACCTAAAATCGCCACAGTGCCAACATGAAAATCAATCGGGATATTGGCTTGAGTTAATCCCGCATTCTCCAGTAACGTCGCTAAACCTGACGCAGAAGACAAAACCTCACCTGTATCATTATCGAATAGCAAATCAACAGAGTTAACTTGCCCAGTCAAATCCAACTGAATTAAACTTTGGCTTGGCACAGCCGCAACACTAATCGTTCCTCCTGGTGCTGATAATTGCCCCACATTCAGCACCGTACCCCCCACCAGCGTCAAATTCTCCCCCTCTCCAACCACCAAATTCCCAGTATTCACCACTGCTGCTGGTTGCTGTTGTCCATACTGCAACCCCGGAGTGAGATTAATCGTCAACAGTGGCGCTGACTCTGGATTCGTTGCACTAAATTCAACCCCATTATCAAATACCAAACGATTCGCCGTACTCGCCACAAACGAACCCCGAATATCCAACTGAGCATTTTCTCCAAAAATAATCCCATTCGGATTCAGGAAAAACAGATTTGCCGCCCCATTAACCCCCAACGTCCCTAAAATAGCCGAAGGGTCATTCCCGGTTACCCGACTAAAAATACTTTCAATTCCTACCGGATTCGCAAAATAAGCTTCTTGTCCTTCACCAATATTAAACGCCTCAAAGCTATGGAAGAGATGGCTACCGCGAATCGCGCCCCCTTCAATCAGTTCTCGAATATCACTAACATTGGTGATGCGAGACGACTCAGCCCCCAGGGTATTGTCAGGAAGGATTTGAGCCGAAGCGTTGTACAACCCACCACTGAACCAACATCCCATCGACAGAAACGGAAACAGTCCTAACCAGAGAAACCCCTTTAGATTGGTAGTGCTTGCCATAGCTGCTGTGTTTTCCCAAAACATGACATCATAAATGAAGCTCTAAGAAAAGCTTCTACCCTAGTTGTAGGTTCAGGCACAAAGTTTTCGCAAAATGTAATGTTTTTTCTTCATCTTGTCCCGTCTTAGGTTGGTAGCCGTTATGTTTATCCGACTTGTTCAGCTTTCCCCTAATTACTCTTTAGCGATCGCGCCTGGGTTTTCCAGCAGAGAAGCTTGGAAATGTGCGCCAATGGCGCACAAACTCTCCCCACCAAAAAACGTCAGGTTCATCCTTGATAATCCTCACCCTCCGGTAATTTGAGCCAATTCCCTTAACTGAGGCTCAGGTAACGTTAACATCAACTTAGCCAGGATGGTAATTTGAGTCAAACCAGGTATCGCGTTCCACAGCCATTGGAAATCGCTGTGACTGTAAACCGACCCCGTAATTGCCATTGTTTCCAATATCTCATCAGGCGAATCAGAGGTGACTAACGGCAGATACACAGTAGCCAACCATCGAAGTTCTTCTTCTTGCTCCGGTGCAGGCTGAATTTTACTCATTTTACTATTAGAGGAACCAATTAGCATTTTGAGTAAATCGCGGAAGCGGCTGATATGCTGCTGAGAATAGCCCGTGATTGCCGCGATCGCACGTTGGGTAATTTTCTCTCCTGTCTGTTTAAGCTGTTCCACAGCCGCCTTAATCGCCATCTCAACCCGTTCTGTTTTACTGGCAGCGTCTGGGGTAATACTGGATGCTAAAGTAAGGGTTACCGGGATATCTAAAGGATAATCTCCCAGAAAGTAGACCCGCAGATTTTGGTGAGGTCGTCTGTGCGCCCGCAATCGCCCAATAGCTTGATGAATATCAGCGAGTATACAACGCCGCACAAAGGCTCTAAACTCTGGGTCAGCCGAAACATTCATCTCCAAGTAGGGTGGTTCTGTTGAGGGTAACGAATTAGGTGGATGTCCAGACGAGGAAATTGATCCACTTTGGGCGTCACTTAGCGCTTCGACTTCGCTCAGCGCTAAAGATGAAAGTAACTTATTACCCCTCCCTACTCGAATCGGATACTTAACCTTAACCGTACCCGGTTGAGGCGTTCGTCCATACCTGAGTGTAAACTCAGCCTCCAGATGACTCAGACTCCGACAGGGAGTACCAACCAGAATCAGCGTTTGAGTCGATTCTAAATCATTGACACCACGAGATTCGACCCACCATCTTAAAGCACCGTCTGGGGCAAACGCCTTAAAGTCAATAACCTTAGCTGTAGGGTCTTTTTCCTGTATGGTCTTAATAATGGCATCAATACGCTGCTGTAAGCAGTTAGAGCGATCGCTATTTCCCAAACGTCCCAATGTCGCTACCTGAATCACCTCCAAGTTACTACGCGGGGTTACATCTTGCTTTAACGAAATAATCTCAGTAGGTGATACCCCCAGTAACTGGGCTAACTCCGTTAAATCACCCGTAGCATCTAAAAAGATATTCCCTTTGGCAGCTTTAGCAATCCTCACCAATCGGTCATCGGGTAATGTGATAGAAAGTACCCCATGAGCAATTCGCAAATGTCCGGCTGCTCCATTTAACACCGTCAGAAAAGGGACTAGCCACTGTAGGAGAAACTGTTCCCTGATGGTTTGGGCAACTGTGGCATCAAAGTTGGTACGATTATGGCGGACAGAAGCAGGTAACTTGGCAACATCAACTCCATGTTTTGCCTTAGGGTCTAACTTGCTTAAATCAGGTTTAATCGCTTGGGAGATGGTGTTATAGTCAAGGTCTTGGGGTAACTGAGGCAGCAATTCCAAAACACCAGTATGATTCCACCCGTAGCGAGATGGTGCAGGAATTTCGCCCGTCAGCAGCGCTCTTAAAGCCTGCAAGAGATCCCCTATTACAGAATAGACACCATCTTTTTTCGTCACTAAATGAACAATGAGTTGGTCTATGTCTTTCTGAGTGACTTCCAGAGTTCGCGTCGTTCGCAGTAAAGTTGACCATTCATCCCACAGTAACACCACCTTGGTATAGTCATACTCAGCCGGGTCAGGTAAACTTTCTGGATGGGCGCGGAATCGATTGGATTTGAGAGCTACTCGACGCTGATGTAAAAAGCCGAACTCATAACCTCTCTGACAAGCCTGTAGATGAGGACAGGTTTGACAGATTACGGCGTCCGCATCATCAATGTTTAAGGCGCGTAGAGCATTAATCGTTTGGTTGCGGGAGCAGTTGCTCTGAATGCGGGGTAACTCGTCAGATTTGGCGCGACGCTTGCGTCCAAAAGAGTCTATGGTTAAGCCATTATGACGCGCTTCTAGGTCAGTCCAACTTTTGAGAGTGGGGACAGTGGGATTGCGGTGTTCTGAGCTTAAGAATAGGATGCGCCGAGAGTTAAACAATGGGTTGTTGGTGAGTCCGCAATCATAGCTTTTACCTGTACCCGTAGCCGATGAATCACAGATAAACTGGACTCCTTGGTTTAGGGTACGACTCCAAGCATCCAATCGTTGACCGTCTTGGTAAGTGATAGTTCCTGTTGGGGTAGATGGTGTTGGTTCAGTTTCAACGGTTTCAACAGGGGCAAACCCGTAACGGGAGCGTCGTTGGCTGAGTTGAGCCAGACGGTTTTTCAGTTTGGGGAACCATCCGAGTAAGTCTTTAAATCCATGGAGTTTGATGTGGGGTTGGCGGACGAGTAGTTCAAATTGGGCGACGGTGATATATTGAATTTCATCAGAGCGTCCAGCGATGAGCAGGTCGTCAATATCTAAATGTTCTTCTTTGCTTGTTTGACCCCACCAAGCGACTCGTAGCTGATAACCCCATTGTTGCACGAGTTTAAAGGTGGTTCGATAGTGTCGCAGGACGTGGGAATTGTGAATCGCCCCGGCGTCGGGGTAGAAATCAATGGTCTTGGTATTGAGTTGAGTAGATAAGATATCGAGGGATTCTTTAAATTGTTGGGGTGAGGAAGCAAAGTTACCCCCAGCCGCACCGAGACAAGGTTGACCTAAGCGGGTGGCTACGATGTAAGGTTTGGGGTTAACACCTTCAGTTATGCCAATGCTGGAGCGCTGGATGTCACCTAGGGGACGCCACACGGCGATGGGGAGTTCACCGTTGGGTAGGTGAGCCGTGGGTCCATTGGGACGAAATCTCGAACGGCTGGTGGGCCACTTATATTTATGTTCGGTGGCGTTGTCGAAGCGAATTTGAAAGCCGATAATCCGCTCAAATACGTCAAAAATTGGGCAACCTATTCCCGGTTTGGAGACAGTGAGTTGGCGACCCCACAGGTCTATACCGGCTAATTTGGGGTTAATGTAGATAACGTCTTGATAGGGAGCGATAGTGAAGTAGCAGGCGTGGTCAATTTCTGTGTCAGATAGACCCCGCTGTTGTTGTAAATGTTGGCGGTGAGCGCGGGAGAGTCCGACTTGTTGGGACAGTTTACGGATAGCGCGATCGCGTTGTTCGATTGGGAGTAAGCGATCGCATCGAGCGGCTTCTTCTTGAAGTCGTTTCCCTCGTTGTGCTGCTCTTTGTCGGCGTAATTGTTCCCACTCATCAGAGTTGCGTTCTTCTCCATCATCAACAGCCCACAGGAAAAAACCCAATATGTCCTCGCCGACACATTTGTAACCGGGTGCAGTGGTTACATCGTGGCGGCAGTGAATTAAATTGTTTTGCAGGTTTTCCCGACAGTCGGACCGGGAGCCGTTACAGACTGGGCAGTTTCTTTTCAGGTAACGCCATGTAGATGCCATTATCTCACACTCTTCTTTTGTCAGTTACCCATACCCATCACCCTGGCAAAGTGGGACGGGATATGGTTTTTGGGGGTTGACTTAGAGTAGCAACTTGGTTTTTTGCACTGTTGTAACCTTCGGTGGATCAAAACTGATCAGTATGATCAGGCTTGTAACCTTGTCTGAAATGCTTGATATGGCAAGGTTTCAAAAAAAAAGCGTCGCACTTAGTGGAACGTAGTGTCGTACTCAGTGGAATGTAGTGTCGCACTCAGTGGAAGATATTCAGCTACTAAAAACGCCTGAAATCCCTGTACAATAATGGTTACAAGCTTGTAACCCTGTCCAAAATTGGGCAGCCCGATATAGTCGCGGGAGGGCATTCCGAGACTTAAAACGGACAGGGAGCGAGTGTAAGACCTTAACTGAGGCGGTTCGCGACGAACTGTCAACCCCCCAAAAGCGACCTTCTCTAAAAAGGTGGCGTGGTGAGGATGTCAATGTCAGGAATCACTGATGTAGAATCGGCAATTGCGACTCATTTATGGCAGATCGAGGATTTTTTGCAGCGCTACTTGGTCATCCTCTTTAATTCTTCGCCGTTCGCTTTCAACCAGTTTTACCCAACTGGTACTCTTCCCGATTAAGGACGCCAAATGAGCCTGTGTCCAGTGTTTGGATTGGCGAGCTTGTTTGAGTTGTGCCCCTGTTAGGTTGGTTGAATGGGTGCAGGGTTTAAAATGTAACTGTTCAGGTGGAGGAGTATTGGTCTGATTAGGTTTTTGAACGCTTATAGACTTACGCTTGTCAGAAGCCTTTTTAGCTGTCCTTGTTCTCTGATGTTTCAACTGTTTAAGTGCCGCCTCAATCCGGGTTGGGGCAGTAATCGTGAGTACACAGTTGAGCCAGTTTGTGAAGAACCCATCGGGCATCCGGTTGTTTTTAGGAGCGGTTGCTACTGGATCTATCTGTACATCGTTTTCATCGGGTAAACTAGCCCAGCTTGGTCGTAATGCTTCCGGAAATGAGGGGTCAAACTGAATTCTAAACTGAATTTCTGTGAGAGACTCCAGAAGGCGATAGACTTGTTTAACGAAGCGTGAACGTTTGCGCCTGTCCCTACCAATAGCCTCTATCTCTTGAGCAGACATCACCGCTGATAGCAATGACCGAATGCTGTACTTACCACTTGGGTGAGCGCGGCGGTTTTGGATCAGGTAAAGCGCTAGGGCAGCGGCTAACTTTTGCCGATTAGGGTCAAGGTTAAAGACAGCTTTATCGATGAATCCATATTGGTAGAGCGCTTTACTCTCCCGTTGCCCTTCTTTATTCAGGAAGTTGCGGGTCCAAGGTCCAGCTTGGACGCAGATGGCGGCTTCAAACAGTTCCTCTGGATTCCCGAATATGGTGTTTTGATAGTATTCTTTGACGCTGACTATCCAGAAAGGGGAGCGTTCGATAATCGTCAGATTAAGGTTGCCTTCCTGCCATTGGATTTTTACACCAAGGGTACCTAAGATACAGGCTAGGTCGGTAACAGCTTTGAGCTTCTGGGATTTTTTAAGCTTATTCCCCCGATGTAGGCGCAACATCTTGATCAAGTCACTCCCTAAGAGTGTAAATGAATCTTTCCAAGGTTCTTGCTGCTGGGCAGCATAAGTGGCGAATATGGCATGTAACCGTGCAGCATGGACGCCGTATTGCTCTAAAATTTCTGGTTCGGCAAAGCTAGTGATGAATCCCGGTTGATGTTTTTGCTGGTTCAGGATGAAAAATTCGATGTAACGTCCCTTGCCAAACTGTCGTTGGAAGTAAAGGTGACCAGGGCTGTATTCATGCCACTCCGGAGTTTTGAGAAATGCCTGGGTGGCACTAATCACTGGTGCTCCAGTTGCCATCATCTCGATTGCCCTGTGTGTAAAAAGTGGTGGTTTGGTCTGAGGTTGGTCTGTCGGTTTCCGCAGCCGCTTATGGTTGTCTTGGGCTAGGGGTATCTCTAATCCGGAAATTTCTAGCTGTAATGCACCGGGTTGAGATTTTGTCACTCCTCTACTGTTATTATGTCCTGTTGACATTAATTTGTCCTCTTTCAAACCGTTGTTTGGCGAACCGAGCCTTGAGCGAGATGTGGAGCAGCGTGAATGGGTAGAGAATTGATGGACTACCATTGCCGTTCAAGGTAGAGGCGGTCTGATTGAGTTTGTTGTCATTTAATTCAGTCACATCCTCTTCGCCATAAATAGAGGAGTTGTAGGGATGGGGTTTCAAAAGCCGAGGATCGACTTGGGAAAATACAGCGGGTGGGTTTTCCAGAGCCACCTCAGTTGGTGAAGTCAGAGAGTTATCCATTGTTACCTATACGCAGGCAGTGAGCAAAAAGACACAGGGCTTTAGGGCAGGCGGCTCCAAGGAACGTTTTTACCCTCTGCCCTAGAGTCAGTGGCAGTCGGTATCTGATGGGAGAATCCATCGCACTAACTTGCGGGAGTCGGCTTTGATGCCTACAATTAGGTAGGTGTAGCCATCAAAACGCTGTGGATCTCATTCATTTGGAAGGAATGCTTCCATTTATGGAAGCAATGTTTCCAGATTAGTCGTGATTGGCACGTTTGCCAAGTCCTCAGTTCTTGTTAATTGGTGGTCGCTTGTTTTTGTTAGCAGTTGGATTAGTTGAAAGTTGGCGGTGGTGGAAGTTGCACACAAACCCGTTAATCAAGTGAGTCAAAATATGTTCGAGGGCAGACTAGCAGCTTTGCTGATTGAGCTGAGAGCAGGTCGCTCGTTCAGAGAGTTTGCCGGTTTAATTGGGACAACTCATACCAATGTCCGCCAGTGGGAGCAGGGAAGAGGTGAACCCCGCTTACGAGTGCTGACCAAAATTGCGGCTCTTAAAGGCTGGACACTCAATGAACTGCAAGCCTATTTGGAAGGCGAATCGTTACCTAAGAGCAGTAGTAGCGTTCAACAGCTTATATCAGAAGTACGGGGTCTTTCGTTCGAGGCGGCTGCTCAGGTAGCAGCTGTGGCTGTAGAAACGATGACGATTAAAGGAAACCAGGTTTAAGAACTCAGCCGATCAGTCAAATTTTGAAGTGGCAGAGTCAAGGATGCTGCTGGAGAAGGCACGACGCGATCGCTATTTCCAAATCAAGCTGCAGCCGTTCCCTCAGAATGCCCTTGAGTTGGCTCAGAATCTGCATTCCCTTCATTTCGAGCAGCCTCTGAAACGTCCAGGATGGCTTCACTGGGGACAGAACGATTTGCGGAAATGGCGGCTTCTAGAACCTGGGCAGCCCAATCTACGGCAACTAATCCCTCAGCTTTAGCCGTATCTCGAAGAAGTGGTTGCAAGTGGGTAGGAAGCTGTAGGGTTAGAGTGAAGGTTTCCCTTTTCAGTATCCGAGTCCTTTGGGTCTCATCGGATTTTGCCCATCGAGCCACCCACAATTCGCATTCAGCTCCCCGTTGGTTTCCGTCCTTTTCTATAAAATTCAACACCCCGAACTGGTTGCAATAAAACGTTTGGGGGTCATCGAGCTGCTCTAAACTGCAATGAGAGCAATTCCAGCAGCTCTTGTAATTTGTTTGTGCTTCAGGAGGCGAACTTCCATCGGTTCTGGAGTGGCTTCCGGATGAATGCGGTGGGTTAGCGGCAGTACGCGCACCCTGCTGTCGGTACTCCTGAGCGACTTGGGCAACGTGAGCAGCCGTCACTTTACCCCTAGGAGCCGTAGATACCGCCTTCGCCCATGCTGCCTGTTGCTGTTCAGGTTTTAAGGCAGTGAGAGGACGAGCTTGGCGCTCATTGGCGGGGATAATTTGTGCGCCATGGCGCACATTTTCCACCACCGAAGCCGCTTCAATCAACTGATAAGCTGAGCGGCGAGATATTTCCCAACGGGTAAGGCAATAATCCTCAAAAGTCCCGTAGTCTTGTCGGTATAAGCGCTTGTCCCGAATCTGTCGTAAGGCTTGTCCGATTTGCCAAAACGCTCTTAAACCCTTTTCTACGGTAGCTTCCAGACTTCTGAATTCTACTATTTCAGCATCGGTTAGTTCGTGTTCTGTATCCGCTAAGGTTTGGGTATTGGCTTGATCGCTATGACCGATAATCTTAGGAGATTGCATTTAATCTTCTCCTTTTGCAAGGTTGAACGTCCTGAGTTGCCCTGTGCGCCGTCAAATGCGTGTCTGCTAATGATTGCTGGACATTTTGACAGCTGTTGCCTAAATTTGCACTGTGCAATATCTATTATTGCATCATGCAATATCTATTATTGCCTAATAATAGTCTTTTATTCGATCTATTTTTGTATCAGCCCTGAAATGGTCTTGCATACAAGAGGGCTACAGCTAGGGGAATGGATTCTGGAGGGAAATCCTGGTAAACCTTGTCAATGTAAGAGTTTTACCGTTTAATAAGATATGAAGGATCAACGACTAACGTTGAAACCGTGAGCGAGTGTATCGTCCTGATCCCGACTTTTGGTGGGGAGTAGGGCAATGGGTGTAAAGAGTATAATTGTTATAAACAGAGCCAATTAATTAAACAGATAGTGACTGCATTCGCGTCTTCTCACCTCCAGGTTCCTCAACAGCGGCTGAATCAGTTGATTGAACAGCTGTTAGAAGATGGCTGGACTCAAAGCAGCTTGGCTAATGCTATTGGTGTAGATTTCTCCACGGTATATCGGTGGTTGAAGGGAAAAACTAAACCTGAGCCGGATTCCAGGAATTTTCGGCAATTGGCAAAGGTGAGCGGTGGTACCCCCAGAACCCTGCAACTTTATTTAGACGGGGAAATTTCCCTGTCAGTCTACCGTTATGGGTTAGAGAACAAAGGAGTTGTGGATGTAAAAGATGACAATATGTCTAGCAATGAGAGGATTAAGGCAGAAGTTTTAGACAAAATTTACGCCCTTGATCCAGCCGATATTGCTGATGTGATTTCTTCTACGGTGGCGTTTTTAGCTAATCGAGTTTGACTTGAGATAATTGAAGCAGTTTCAGTTTTCGGTTTATTTCTTTCTTTTTTTGCTTTATTACTGCTTTGACCAAAACGAAGCCTGCACAAAAACAATGACACTCTCCCAATCTACGGTTTGATGGAGTAGAGAGCGGATGAATAGCTCTTTGATAACACAAATTTCTTGATCGGTAAGGTTCTTTGCTAAATGTGCAGCATAAGAGGGTCGATTGGTTGCAGAAGTCGTCCTAAACCAGCGATCAATTAAAGCGGGTGTAATCTGCATTTGGGTAAACGCTCGATTCTCATCCACGTCAACCCCTAACCCTACCGACTCCAAAGCCTGTCTTAAATCCCATGCATCCCAATTCACCATTGGATCTAACGTGTCCCTGTAAATCGCCTCTTCTGCTGTCACTAAGCGTTGGTACAAATTAGTATTCAGCTTCGACGAGTCGAGCAAACGATAAAGTCGTTGCGTATAGCGTGGTATCGTTTCAGCTAGTACCAAAACTCCCGACGGTTGCAGCAATTGAACTAATCGTTGAGCTGCTGCTGATTTATCCGGTTCATGAATAAACGCATTGCGCCCAATCATACAGTCAAATCGGATATCTGGAATTTGGGTCGCTAAAACCTCTGGTAACTGGGTTAAAGTAGCCGTTAGCACCACAGGACGCTGGAGTTCCGGAAGCGTTGCCACCTGTTCTTGTAAGGCAAGAGCCTCAGCCGATGTTCTCCTACAGGCATAAACTCCACCTTCTGGTACTTGACGCAACGCTTCAAAGGTCAGTAAACCGCTCCCAGCATTCAAGTCCAAAACAACATGGTGACGCTGAAGTTGAGCCAGAGTGAAAATACGATCGCGTACTTTCTCCAACTGTTCACCCCCCTGACTCAACGTGCGCTGCAACCAACGGTCAATTGTGCGGTGAGTTGGTCCAGTTGTTATAGCGCTTCGCGCTCGTCTATTTACAAATACTGGAAGGCTGAGTCTGCTGCTTTATGAATATTAAAGTCATGTTTTGGCAACTCCTTTCTAATTGCTGTTTTGACTTTGTGCCACCAATGTTCAATTGGGTTCAAGTCAGGAGAGTAGGTAGGTAAAAACAGCAATTCACACCCGGCTTTTTCAATTAATTCTCTAATTTTACGGGAGTTATGGAAAGGGGCATTATCCATAATAATTACCTGCCCAGCTTCCACCTCTGGTAATAAACATTTTTCTAACCATGTCTCAATTACCTTGGCTGTACAATATCTTTCCTATTCCTTACTTAGATGTTGCCTTAAATCGTTTAATAAATTGGATGAATTGCTTCCCTGGCGCTGTTCCTTTAGCTAAGCCTAGCACAGATTTCCACTTTTCCTCTGCCTAGAGTGACATAAGAGCGATAGTTAGCCCTCCTTATCAAACCAGTCGGTCTTCACCTGTATCCTTTACTATCTCTTCTATTTCTGCCAATTTTTGTTTCAGGATTTCCTGCAATTGAGTGAGTTGGTCTATCTCAGCAGCAGCAAGGGTTTCGCTGGAAAGCTTTTGCAAATTCCCGGTCACTTTAGCAACTTGCTTGATATTTCGCGACAACTTGACATCCTCTTTCGCCTGAGATGCGATAGTTTCGTTAACTAATTTTCGGGTTTTCGTGGCAGACAATTTTTCCGCCATAACTTTCTGGGTTACCTGAACTCGAATGGTAAGCGCTTCGTCCTCCGTTTTGCCTAAGTTTTTCCCATTAAGTTTAGCCAGCGCCATCCCATGCACTCCTTTAAGTCCCGATTCCCGAATTGCCGCTTTCAGGTCAGGTGCTAAACCTAACATCGGGAAAATATTGGCATCAACTGAGGCGGGATTGAGCTGTAAATCCAGCAGGAGTCCTAACACCGCCTGTTCTCGCTCCTCTAAAGCCAAGTCCGCTAGACCATGCTGTTGGACATCCTCTGTAGCTGTCATCAGTTCAACAACTTGACTCATGCGTTTTTGGGCATTTAATCGTCGCACGGCTGTATTGAGAATCCGGGGAATGTCTGCTGCGTCTATATCTGTATTGTTCGCTAACTCTCGTACAATTGCCTCAGCTTTATCCAAGGGATTGAGGTCTTCTCGATGTAACGAGGTTAGTAGTGCTTTCCGGTGCAAGGCAACGGGTTCGGAAATAATCACGGCATGGAGATTTTGCCAACCCAAAGCTCTAGCGCTGCGCCAGCGCCGTTCTCCATCAAAGATGACTAAATCACCTCGCCGCATTAAAATAATTGGTTCAAGTTGTCCATCCTTCTCTAAAGAGCGGGACATGGATTCGACACTCTCACTTAAAAAGGTTTGTCGGGGTTGCTCTGGGTTCGGCTGAATTTGTTCAATGGGAATGGACAAAATACCTGCGGTTGATTCTAATTGTTCTCGCAATGCAGCGAGTTGAGTTTCCAATTCGTTTGAACCCGCCGCCCGAAGTTCTTCAATTTCTATCTTGAGACGCTGAATTTCTTCCTCAGCTTCTGATAGCTGTTGAGACTGCTTGGCGGCTGAAAAATAACTGGTTAGGTCAGGTGCTTTACGGTTACTCATGATAATTCATTCACCATTCAAATTATTGATGCCAAAGAGGAAGCGATTTCTTTAAAATCAGCCAACGCTGAATGGGAAGGGCGGTGAAGATGTAAAGGTAATCCTTGTCCGCTAGCATTGGCAAATTCCGTACTATTGCGAATAGCTGGAAAGGTGCGGATACCCATCTGTTCTAACTGAAGTGGCAATGACTGATTAAGCTGTCGGTGAACGGCTCTTTTGCGGTCATATTGGCAGGGGACAAATCCTAAAATCTCTGGTTGGGGTTTGAGGCGCAGGTGTCTTATGTGATAGTAATACCACTCCAGTAAACGAGCGGCTCCTTGAACGGATTTGGGTTCGAGTTGTACGGGAACTACGATATGAGTGCAGGCAGCTAATGCCATCAAGGGTAGAGGACCTAAAGTTGCTGGACAGTCAAAAATAATTAGATCGTGTTCGAGGGGATGGTCGGTTAAGCTGTCATTCAATAGGTAAGCTCCGCGTTTATGTAAGACCAGTTCATCTGCGGTTTGGGTCAGTACCATTCCTCCTTGGCAGATGGCAACGTTGTCGATGTGATTCGTCCAGCACGGAATTAGAGGCCAAGAGCCATCAAAATTATCGTTCAGTACAGCCGCTAGTGTTTGTTCGGGTTCAGGTGGTGTTAACCCACAAAAGAGGGTCAGTGAGCCTTGGGGATCGAGATCCATGAGCGCTACTTTGAATCCGCGCTTTGCCAGTTCATAAGCCAGATGAACTGAAAGTGTGGTTTTTCCACTGCCACCAGCATTGCTGATTACCGCCAGTCGAATTTGCATATCTAGGCAAGTTGAGTGCTATTGGAGCATCATATATCGATATATGATCTGGGGGAAGTAGCCGCGACGAAAATTTAATCAGGAGCGCGATTGTACATAAGTAAGGCGACTAAAAAAATCGCGGCAAGTCTCTTGGTGAGCCAATTTCGGGTTTTTGCCTGGGGGGGTTAATCCAGTTGTCCTCTTGAGCGGAGGAATTCATCGGGGTTGTAATGTTCATGCGAAGGTGCGATTTTGGTCAATCGCAATTTTGTGCGCCATGGCGCACAAAGTTCCCCCGCTAACCGGGCGAAAAGAGAGGGTTATGAACTGTTGCGGGGAAAATTGTAGATCGAGCTGCATTAGTTAGCTGAGGGTCAAAATTGCACATCCATAAGACCCCAACTCCAAACTTTCCCCCTGCAAGTGAGCATTAGAAGCAAACAGCATCTCCTGGGTGTTCAGATTGACTTGTTGAGTCCTCGGACTCAAATTAAACAGGCAAACCAACCCTTCCACCTGATTAAATCGCTCAAACCACAGCAAACCCTCCGTTGCTTTGACAAAGCGGAAATCTCCGTGAATGAGAGCAGAATGTTTTTTCCGAAATGCCAACCATGCCCGAACTAACGCCAGAGGAGAACCATTATCCACTTCTGCACAATCGACGGCTAATGGCAAATGTCGCTCATCCACAGGCAACCAAGGCTCAACCGTCGAAAAGCCAGCGTGGGGGGCTTGTGAGTGCCAGGGTATGGGGGTTCGCGCCCCATCTCGCCCCTGATGATAGGGATACATCGCCTTAGCTTCCGGATCAACCAAACGCTCAAAGGGAACATGAGCCTGGGGTAAACCTAACTCTTCCCCCTGATAAATAAAGGCATTTCCCGGCAAGGCGGCAATGAGAACTAACAGCAACTTGGCAGCATTGGTATCCCCATTTTCCCCCGCTAACCGGGATACCGCCCGCACCGAGTCATGATTAGAAAATGCCCAACTTGGCCAAGAGTCTCGCGTTTCTCCAAATGCAGTTTCTACAGCATTATGAATCAATTGAGGGGAAAGCTCAGAACCAAAAAAGATAAAACTGTAGGCAGTGTGCATTCTTTGATTGCTGTGAGTATAAATTGCCATTGTTTCAAGTTCGGGTTCGCAGAGAATTTCTGCTATTCCCATGGTTCCCTGATAACAATCAAATAATTCTTGACGAATGCGCTGCAAAAACTGGAGATTTTCTGGGCGCAGAATATCGTAGACATGGGACTGCCAAAAATAAGGATTGTTGCGTTTCGGGGGCTGGGGGTGAATAGGATTATTCCGCAACAGAGGATCGTGCATGAAATAAGTCGCCACATCAAAACGACAGCCATCTACGCCCAAATCTAACCAAAAACGTCCCACGTCTAAAAGTGCGTCCTGAACCTCTGGGTTATGCAGGTTCAAATCGGGTTGCTCCGCCAAAAAGTTATGCAGATAGTATTGTTCGCGCCTTACCTCCCACTCCCAGGCAACACCTCCAAAGCGAGATAGCCAGTTATTGGGGGGAGAACCATCATCAGAAGGATTTGCCCAAACATACCAATCGGCTTTGGGATTATCTTGGCTTTGGCGACTTTCTTGAAACCAAGGATGCTCCAAAGATGTATGTGACCAGACCAAATCGACAATAATTTTCAGTCCTAAGTCGTGAGCTTTGGTGAGTAAATCTTTAAAATCATCTAGTGTTCCAAATAGAGGATCAACGTCACAATAATCAGCAACATCATAGCCAAAGTCTTTCATAGGAGAACGGAAGAAGGGAGAAATCCAAACTCCGTCAACACCAATCGAGGCGATATAGTCGAGTTTTTGAGTAATTCCGGGTAAGTCTCCCACTCCATCATTATTAGTATCTAGAAAAGAACGGGGATAAATTTGATATAAAACGGCACCTTTCCACCAGGGGTTTGGTACTAAGGGGTTGGGAAAGTTCGACATAATGAAAGATGTTGATTTAAAGACTGCAAATATTCTCACCTTTCCCCTGAAGTACCTCCAAATGCCCCTAGCGATCGCGGGTTTCCGTGCTAAGGAGCTGCGTAAAGTTATTCACACAGAGAGAGGTGCTAAGTTGACAACCTCAATCCCCCTATTAAGAGCCAACTGGTGAAAGCCGAGGACTATATCCAAGAAAAAATGGTAGATTTTATCAGCAAAAAATGCAATACTTTTAGTTAAAAGGATGGGGGATAAGCCCAGGACTAGGTTCTACGGTTGACAACGTGTAATGTATAGAGAAGTTTGAGCATGTTTGAGCATCCATGGACAAGTTTTACCTTTCTGTCAGGCGTTGGGATGGGTCTTATCCTGTGGCGCAGGCAACACCATCAACTCGGCTCCCGTTCAATATCTAGCCTGCCATCACCTCCGGGAAAATGGTTCACGGGTAACGCTCTGGAACTTCTGGCGGCGGCAAAACAAGGAACCTTTTCTCTAGCACTTTTTCGATGGATGCAGCAATATGGCTCGATGATTGTGGTACGGGTCTTCAACCGACCTATTGTACTCGTGGCAAAGCCTCAACTCATCGAAAGCATTTTGACAGACGGGCAAAGTCAGGGAAGATTTACCCGCAGTCCCTCCTTTTATAACGCTTACAAAGATGTGTTTGGCGTCCATATCGGCAACCAGGTTGGTGAAGCTTGGAAGTGGCGTCGCCAAGCCGCCACACCCGCTTTTCGCTCCAGTCAATTCACTCAAAAGTTTGACCTGATCCGTGAGGGATGTCAACAAGTTATCAACCAACTCCAAAGCGCGGCTCAAACAGGCAAAGCGGTTCAAGTCGATTCTTTATTTGTGGATTTGACGATGAATATCATTGCCTCTTTTTTACTAGGAGTTACCTTTGAGAGAACAAAAAACTTTACTGGCGAACCTCCCTTTGAACCCCAGCGCTTGTATGCCGCCCTTGCCGTCCTGGAAAAACATGTACTTTTACAAGCTACTGGTCGCAGTCGATGGTTTAAGTTTCTCCCCACATCAGAAGGACGGGAATACCAACAGGCTCAAGATTATTTACGACAGAATTTAAAGCCGCGTGTAGCGATGGCGTTGCAAGTGGCGAGGACTGATGAGGCAGAATCCCCATCGGTCAGTCCGTCATTTCGCGATTCAATGTTAGTTAAATTTGCCAAAAACCCCCAGCATGATCAGGATTCGCTGATTGCCGAGACTCAAGCTTTGATCTTTGCCGGTCATGATACGACCGCTCACACCATGTCCTTTGCCGTTGGTGAGTTGGGGCTTAATCCGAGAGTTTTTCAGACTGCACAACAGGTTGTTGATGAAGCCTGGGAGAAGGAAGGCTCACTTAATCTTTCTACTCTGAAACACTTGAGTTACATAGAGGCTGTAGTCAAGGAGACATTACGACTCCATCCAGTGGCGGCGGGAATCCCCCTCATCTCTACCCAAGAGACAGAATTAGATGGGATCAAGATTCCGGCAAATGTGGGTGTTGAACCCTTTTTCTGGGCAGCGGGACGAGATCCTGATATGTATCCTAACCCGGAAGAATTTTACCCAGAGCGATGGTTGCAATCGGAGAGTGATCAACAACCTCTGCCCCTCTTATTTGGATTTTCGCGGGGGTCTCATTTTTGTTTAGGCGCACCCCTGGCTCTTTTGGAAGCAACGGTAATGTTGTCTTTACTCCTGCATCATTTCAACTGGGAACTTGTTAATGGACAAGATTCTCTGTTAGATGTTAATCAGTATTTGACGGTATTCCCGCGCGATCGCATGCCGATTCGTGTCGTGTCGAGACCTTAATTGATAACGGGTTGCTCTGTTCGACGACCCCTGGGAACGCTTGGTTTGATGGGATTAGATGGGTCAATCTGGGAAAGTGCGATGCTTCCCTGGAGTTATCCCCTCATCCCAATTCAGATGATCGTCTACCCATGTCTCATATTTGTCAGCAAGCAGTATTCGGATGGGTTGAGTTGACCATGCCAATGGCACTATAATCCCGATAACGCTACTTACCCGTCTTTGTGTATGAGTACTCAAGTAACCCCCAACTCGCCTCTACAGTCGGAAATCATTAAAGCATGGCAGAAAGGTTATGAGTCTCAGCCCAATGAATATAGCTACTGGATTAGTGATATTGAAGGACAAGTTCCCCCTGAACTTAAAGGAACCTTTTTTCGCAATGGTCCAGGACTATTCGAGATTAACGGGCAGCCCATTGCTCATCCCTTTGACGGAGATGGTATGATTTGTGCCTTTTCCTTCAAAGATGGAAACGTACACTTCAAAAACAAATTTGTCCGCACAGAAGGCTATGTCAAAGAACAAACCGCAGGCAAGATTCTCTACAGAGGTTTTGGTACACAGAAACCTGGGGGTTGGCTTAAAAATATCTTTGATTTAAGGTTTAAAAATGTAGCTAATACTAGTGTTATCTATTGGCACAATAAAATTTTGGCACTGTGGGAAGGCGGCAATCCCTATCATCTCGATCCAGCGACTCTAGACACGAAAGGACTCGATACCTTAAACGGTATTTTGAAACCCAATCAACCGTTTTCCGCTCATCCAAAAATTTTCTATAACCCAGAAACCCAACAAAAAATTCTCATTAATTTTGGCGTTGTCACCAACTTATCAAGTCAGCTACATATCTGGGAAATCGACCAATCGGAGAAACTCTTAGCCACCCATCAACATCAGCTTTCCGGCTTCCCTCTGCTGCATGATATGTTGATTACTCCTCATTATTATATTTTCTTCCATGTTCCCTTTAAAATTAAGCCCTTGCCATTCCTGTTCGGACAGAAAAGTATTGCTGAATGCTTAAAATTTGACAGTCAATCCCAAACCAAGCTGCTGGTGATTTCTCGTCAATCTCCCCATGAAATGAAAATCATTGAAACCGATCCTTTCTTTGTTTTTCATCATGTAAATGCTTGGGAAAACGAGGGAAAACTTTATTTGGACTCTATTTGTTATGATTCCTTCTTTGAAACCGACTCAAGTATAAATTTTCGAGAAGATGATCTAGACCTTTCCTATCTCCCAAAAGGGCAATTATTGCGCTTTGAAATTGACCTGGTGCAAGAACAGGTTAGTTATAAAACCTTAGAAACAACCCCCTTGGAAATGCCCATCATTCATCCCGAAAAACAGGGGTATGAATATCGTTATGTGTATCTCAATTGTGCTGATGAATCTACAGGCAGCATCTTACAACAGGGCATCCGTAAAATTGATATGTATACCGGAGACAAACAAGATTTTTCTGTTGCCCCTTATGGTTTTGTTACAGAACCGATGTTTATTCCCTCACCCAATGCCTCCACAGAGGATGATGGTTGGGTTTTAACATTAGTCTATAATGCGGCTGAACATTGCTCAGAATTAGTTGTTCTGGATGCCCGTGATCTGACAAAAGACCCCGTGGCAAAGTTAAAGCTGAGTCACCCTATTCCCCATGGTTTCCACGGACATTGGACTAATCAACTTTTTCTCTAAGTTTCATAACAAGACTATGGAAGACCTACTCTCACAGTTATACGCCCAGGTACTCACCCCATCCATTCCTCCCTTAAGTTCCGAACACCAACAGCGACTTCAGCAATGTTCTATTGATGAAAATAGTCCGGGTACTATTCTGCGTGATTTTCAAACTCTGCTAGACTTCCTGCACCCCAATGGAACTCAAGTCAGTGGCAAAAATAACCTCTTTCCCCTTAAATTGCTACCTGAAATTAACTCCCGTCTGAGTCATCCCATCCAAACTAATCTCAAACGCCCTCAACAAAAGTCTTACCCTTATATTAACGGACTCTATTTGTTATTACGCGCCTCTGGGTTATCTCAAGTTAAACACAAGGGAAAAAAACAAATCCTGGTTTTAGACGAAACTGTACTTCAATCCTGGACAAACCTTAACCCCACCGAACGCTATTTCACTCTCCTGGAAGCTTGGATGATTTTTGGGACTGAAGAAATTTTAGGAGAACGCTATGATTTAATGGGGAACCTGTTCAAATGTGTCCAATTTTGGTCAAGACTTCCTGAAAACGGCTTCAGCATTGCCAAATATAGCGACCAAAGGGAATTCTCCTATTCGCCAGAACTTTACAACATCGCCCTTTTGGATTTATTTGGCTTCCTTTCCGTGCAATCGGGACAACCTGAAGCGGGACAAGGATGGCGGATTACTCGTTTACAACCCTTTGGCGATGCTATGGTGCGGTTTTTGTTTACCCTTTGTGGGAAAAAAGATTTTACGTGGGAGTCTCAGGGTAAGGTCAATGTCACCTTCGGAGAATTACAACCCCATTTTCAATCCTTTTTTCCGGAATGGAAAAATAATTTAATCCTGACAAATAACGAGTTCACCGATGGAATTTATGTCTTTAAAGTATCCCTGGAAAAGGCTTGGCGGCGCATCGCCATTCCCGCTAATTTTGAATTAGACGGATTAAGTGATAGCATCCTGGATGCCTTTGATTTTGATAATGACCATTTGTATCAATTTATCTACAAAGACCGTTTTGGTCGTAGGGGACAGATAAGTCATCCCTACTGCGACGAATTGCCTTCAACAGCAGAGGTTTGTGTGGGTGAATTACCACTACAACCAGGGGACAGGATGATATTTCTCTTTGATTTTGGGGATCATTGGGAATTTGATATGCAACTCGAAGAAATTCAGCCGCCTAATGCCAAAATCAAAATGCCCCAGATTCTGAAACGATATGGTGAAGCGCCTTCACAGTATTGGGATGAAGAGGAAGATTGGGAGGAAGACGAGGATTGGGATGGAGATGATGAGTAGGAAGATCCAATTAAAAACACTCAGTACAGCACTTTCTAATACGGTGTAGTACAGTAACCCTGAGACGGCTCTGTTCTGCTCTTGTTTGGGTGTATCACATCGAGTCTAAAAATGCTGTACAGGCAGATGGCAAAAGGTTTCAAGGAAAAAGTACCAAAATAGTACCATGAAAAAGCCATTGATTAGTCTGAAAACATTTTCGATAACGTTGTCCCTGGGATTGGTGATGAGTGCCAGCACTAAGGCGATCGCTGGTTTTAAACCAACTTCACTTAATCAGGAAAATCGGGCGCTTTCAGAAACCTTAGTCGCAGGTTATAAGGGTCTACAATTCAAACGGTGGAGAAGCCAGGAAATTCGACGCCTTTCAAGAGGAATGGCAAGGTGTGTTGGTAAAGCTCAAGTTGATTTAATACCCTTATTACCCCAGTTACCAACACCTAATGAAATTCCAGTTGAGTTGACGGTAGAGGCAAATCCAACATTTTTAATTTATGTGAGTGAGAGTAACTTTCCCGTAAAGGAAGCTCAGTTTACACTGCTTAATGGAAAAGGTGATAAAGTAATTTATGAAAAAGCTATCTCCCTGCAAGACAAAGTGCCGGGATTTGTTCGTATTAGTCTACCCGAAACCACTCAAATTGATTCAGAGCAGGATTTGTTAGAGGTTGAGCAAACCTACAATTGGTATTTCACAATATCCTATGATCCGAGTGATCGGAGTTTAGATCCTACTATACAAGGAGTGGTGAAGCGAGTTGCCAAAGAAGAGTCTCTGGTGCAAGAATTAGCCAAGACGCCAGAAATTAATCACCCGAAAGTCTATGCAGATTATGGAATTTGGACAGAAACAGTGAGTTCGCTGGCGCAGTTACGGGAGCGTTATCCAGATAATCCTCAACTTGAAGCGGATTGGATAGATCTGTTGGAATCTGTGGGTTTGGATAATCTGGGTTTCAATGCTTTGGATAAGTTTTGACAAAGGGGAAGAAGTTCGTTTTCGCGGACGTGTTCAATGCTACCTATGGAAAAAATTGTATCAAAGGCATTGGCTTCATAGTCCAGGGTAATAAAGTCTTTTAACTCGACGTTGAAGCCATACTGTTCATCAATAAAGTTTTTTTGGGCTTGGGATAGGGTCTATCCATAGAGGGTATCGGCGTGGCTAGTTTGTTTATGAATTTTCTTGAGCATCGCGCCCCAGCCACAACCTAATTCCAATATTTTTCTGCCTTCTGCCTCTTCCCCACCACAAGACTCCCTGTAGCAGAGCCTATGTTGATTGTGCAGAAACGAGCAACAGAGGCGGGGGTGGAGTCGTTTAGTCCCCATGATTTTAGGCGCACGTTCTGCTCGGATTTGTTGGATGCGGGGGTGGATATTGTCACGGTGTTCTTATTTGGCGGGTCATGCGTCTCCGGTGACGACGGCGAAGTATGACCGCCGGGGGGAGGAGGCAAAGCGACGGGCGGTGCAGCGTTTGGAGTTTTAGATTATTCGTAATTTATCGGCTAAGAGTCCAGTGTATGTAAAGAGTTTGTGATCGCTAAATTTTTTCCTCAGAGAATGGGCAGACTGGATAAAGGAGTATAAAGCGGTCAATGAATGATACCAAGAACTAAGACTTCTTACTGCAATCCCTTCTCTCTGTAAAAGATCAAAAGGTCAATTGTTTTTATGAAGACCATGAAGAAACCAGTTTTTGCTTCAATTACCCTAGGCGTTCTCTTGCTGACCACAATCTGTAGAGCAGCTCAAGCCGATGAGTGGAACCCTGAATTAATGGTAATGCCTAGCATCGATTACTTAGAAGTAGACATCTTTTGTGATGGTGTTGATGTAGAAAAGAAAAGACTGTACCTGAACGAATGGGGCAAACCTCCTTATGTTCTTTTGGGAGAAGAGGTTGAAATCTCCCCGCGCTGGAACGGCATCAGCAGATATATCCTGGTTAGGTTACAAAATGGGAATGAGGTTTCCATCGATAAAGCGTGTCTAAGCCCCAACCCACTTTTATATTACCGGACAGGTACAAATTGACTTGTCCAAAGTTCAAAGCACCTTTATTTTTTCTTGACTGACCCAGTAAAATGCTCAAAATCAAATCTCTCGGCTTATCCATTATTGCCGCCTCAGTTGTTTTCGGTAGTCAAGCACTTGCGTCCGTTCCTACGTCTGTACTAGACCAGTCCACTGACTCATATTTTTGGAATGTTCACCCAGAAATGTTGAACAGGAGTATCCAGCCTCATCAAACTCAGTACAAAAAAGAGTGGTTGGCTATTCGAGAGGTTTTGAGAGACAGGCTTGTTTGGATGGAATTACCTTACTGCTACGCAGAACCCGGAACCTATGGCTATGAAGTGGAGGATTATGGGGAAACAGTTACAGCACTAACAGACGTGGTATTCTATGCCCGTCACCCTGAGTTGAACGGGCGCAAGATAAGACCAGGAGAGACGGCGCTAGTGGAGGAATGGAAAGCTATTGCTAGAATGTTCCCGCCAAGCTTGTGTTAGAGTGTGATCGCTTCCGCTGACGGCTTGTTTTACTGAGGAGGAAAGTCAATAAGTTGTCTATGGTTTCATGTAGGTTCGGAGTGCTGCCATAGCAGCAGTTTTTACATCTTTTAAAGGCTCAGATTTAAAAAGTCGTCGATAGCCTTCTAGTTCCTTCCAATCACTGATTTCGCTAGCACCTCCATGCACAAGATCGGAACGAAGGTCAAAGAGTTTTTCGACACGCTTTTCCCAAGTTGTGTTTATAGGGAATGTCTGCTTAATACCATCTATGATAGTTTGCTCCACTTTATGACGTTCACCAAATAGCGCATCCAACGCGAAAAAGAAGTGCAAGAAACGTTCAAGGTCATCATGAATAATTCCATAGTGAATAAAATGCGATGCCGTCGTAGCTCTTTTTTTTACTGGATCTGGACTAGAAGCTCTTTGTACATACCAGTCTTGCACTTCAGAAAGTGTTTCTGGTTGTACGTCAATAGCCTCAAGTAAAGGTGGTAGTAAATTGCCTATACTGTCACATACAGACCCGCAACCCACCTGAGTTGCATCCTTCGGAAACTGGATTGAGTAGAAAGCTTTATCAGCTCCGCTCTTGTAAAGAAGAAGCGGAATCCTATTCTCTAAATATGAGAAAAGCACTGCAAGAAATGTACGCATCTGACGTGCTGCGAGTTTCTTTGAACCTAATGCTGTTCCAGAAACTTCGCAGACTAGCCAAGTTGGTACAAGCTGAAAGTCTTTAAAGGAATCTCTGTCCATGCCCTCTGCCCAAGTTCCAAGGGCGGGGTTCCAGTACTTCGCATCCGAATAATGACTAGACAATTCTTGCCATCTGTCTGCATCGCTAGATGACAATAGTGACATCCCATCAAACCCTAGGATAAATGAATGAGATTTGACTCGATGGAGAGGGTAGAGAACAAGCCAATCAGTCATTGATTTAACTAAATTTGCATGGATTTCACTCCATAAGCGTGACACAAATTCATCTATATTGTCAACGGCTCTAGCCTCTAATAAATTATTAGCTTGCCTAAAAACTATTTTATCAACATTAAAAATTTTATTATTATTAGCGTTTTCTTGTAGAGACTTATCTATGATTTTGCCAAATGATTCTCTGTCGCCACCTCGAAGCTGAGGGTCACAAGATCTAGCCATATTAGCGATATCTTCGTAACAATCACGCCCACGCTGAGTCAGCCACCACTCTGTACCAAATGAGTTTCCTAAAGGTGAAAATGGGTGCTTACCAGCAAAAAATCTTATCGGATGCGACGATTTATTTTGTGGCTCTTGGAGATGAACCTGCTTGGTTAAATCCAAAAGTTTTTGGGTAATCTTTTTGAGGTCTCTGGGTTTGATCATAAATTGAGGCGATTCATTGTTGTCTTGTAAAAAGATGGAGTCTATTTGATCATCAAAAGCTTCCTTACTATTTTGCCATGCTCACACCAATCTAACCAGACAGCGATCACACTTTGTTCTAATGCTAGCTGAATTCTGGGTGAGTTGAGTCGTCGTCCCGATTATGTGCATAATTCCCCTAGAACTGCTTTATCCCGAAAGACGGGTAAGGTTGCTATTTCGGAACTATGGCAGGTGGTGGATGGGAGTGTGTATGACGGGGATACGCTGTGGGTGAAACGAGGGTGGGAGGAGATGAAGCTGCGGTTGTGTGGAATTGATGCACCGGAGAAGAATCAGCCGTTGGGAGTTGAGGCGCGGGATTGCTCCCGCGTTTTACCGTTACACGGGAATAGATTATTCCTTTAGTTTACTTGTAGTACAGTTTTAAACTCCCCTTTTTCCTTGTAATATTCACAAACATATATTTTTGGATCTTTTGTAGGTAAAATGACTCTGCCACATTCTACCGCTATAGATACAGGAACTGCTGGCAAAATGCTGATTTTACAGTTCTTTCCATGTTTTGCTTGAATTTCATTGAGCAATTTACGATACTCATAACTAAAAATTTCAAGTTGTCTTTTTGTTTTCAAAAAATGTGGTGAAGGTTCAGGGACAGTTATCCGATAAATACTACATATTTTTGAAATTAATTGATCATATTTATCAAGTTTAATAGTATCGCTAATTTCTAATTTTATAAAGACGATATCACCCTTATTATATTCTTCGCAAGAAACAGAATAAGATAGCTCAATATTTGCTTCTTCTTGCCAAGACCAAGTTCGACTTGTATTCTCAATAGTCCTATGAGATTGATAAATATCTGCTGGCACAGTATCACCTACACATTTACCTAAATAGATTAGTAAAGGCATAGGTGCTATCGCAAAGATGGAAAGATGCTTAATTTTTATATCATCAATACCTTCATCCAAGTACCTTTGAATTTTACGTTCAATTCTAGTTTTAGCGAACGCTTGCCATTGTTCAGGTGTTCCTAGTCTATCAAATTCCTTTTCCTCTATCTTTATTCCTTTCTGGTCTGTCGGAAACTTCGGAAACATTGCATTCCTGAAAGCTTCCCCACTTATGGGAACAGTCCGAGAGCCAATATTTACAGAGAAAAGTAATACTGTAGATTTATGTATGTCCTCTGGATAACTCGTTTGTATCTCTATCCTATCTTCGTGTTCTTGCTTCCAAGTACGCAATAACTCAATTGGATACCTCTCTGGATGATTATCTATTTCTTTATGGCATTGCTGGCACAAAAGCATCAGATTATGAAAGTCTACTTGCAATTCTTCTGATTGCTCTGTTCCTCGTGGACCATCTTTACTTGAGCCAATAATATGTGCAACTTCTGCAAAATTGCCTTCACTTAAAGTTAAACCGTTATACCAAACAGGTTTATTGCATCCTTTAAATTCGCAACGCCCTGCGGATTTTACCCAGAGTTTTAATTTTGTTGATTCGGGTATGCTTTTTCTTTTTACCATAACTTATGATATCGGAAATATTTTTAATTTTAGCGATTCAGGTATAATTTTTATTGTTGCTATAACTTACAAGATTGGAAAGTCATGACCAAACACTTTTCGCAGCTTGACACATGCACTCAAGGGATCGAGTTCATTTACTGCACTAAACCATGCACTAGACAAAGTATCTCGCAAAACGAGCAATTTTTCTTTTAGTGACAACATTTGATTATTAGTCATTTTTTCAAAAAGATCATTATAAGGTTGGACTGGGAGTTTTACGCTTATTTGATTGTTCCAAGTGAACATACCAATCATCCCAGTGACAACATTGTGCAATGCCTTCAAATCATTATATTGATAATTATAGGAACTGTAAACATAATATTTTTGTGGCGTGAAAAGATTGTAGCAACAAGCGGTTAAAGCTATTCCCGTTGGTCGTCCTGTTACCGTTGAAGAAAAGTTATAGCTTTTCCATCGTTTTAAATACCTTACAATCCGACGAAACTGCTCCCTGTCAGAACTGTCAGTAATCTTTGATTTCAGGAGTTCTTTAAGCTTAAATGGTTCAGATAATTCCCAAATCTTTTTATCTTCAGATGAACCTATAAAGCCTTTTGCAATATGGTTTAATTCATTGCCCCAATAATTATCGGTGGAATAAATAGCCAAGTCAACATGAAACCATTTTGCCGCATTTTTATGATATTGAACTCTTACACAAGGTCTTTTTATCTCAACTGTTCTTGCTGCTACTGTATTTAGGGCATGATAAACCCACTCTTTAACCTGAACCGGTCTATAACTATTTTTTGAAAAATTAAAAACGATGCCTACATCAATATCATAATCTTCATATAAAATAGGTTGTACGCCTGTTGCCAGGTTATAACTTCCCTGATTAAAATAAGAAAAACTAGGTGTATATGATGAATAAAATACTCTTTTCAATCCGTCTCTTAAATCACCAACAACTAAATCTCTTTTGTCACGCAATGGTTGACTGCCATCAAAATCAATTCTGATAGCATCATGAAATTTGATAAACTGCGACTGAATCTTTTCCATTCTTGAATTTTGATTTTTTAGAGATATTTTATATCAATTTTTAAAATTATAGCATACGAAAATATTACTTGTATGATGTAACCAGTTGCATCTAAATGTACCGCAGGGGTAATTTTTAGTTGGCTGGGAAATTTGGGTTAGACTAACGCCATCTGTGGCATAAGTCTAAAGTGCAATAGATACTGGCAAGGATGTCTGAACAGTAAAAAAGCTCCTATTCTAGAGGTAAGTCTACTGACTATTCACTATCCTCTGTCGCAATTGAGTATAACGCTGCTGTTGTAGGGTTTGATTCACAGAAATAGCGATCGCTTTGTTTGATCCGATGACAATGGCGAGTTTCTGGGCGCGAGTGAGTCCGGTGTAGAGGAGGTTGCGTGATAGCATCAGGTAATGTTGGGTATACAAGGGGAGAATCACCACGGGATATTCTGAACCCTGGCTTTTGTGAATCGTGACCGCCCAGGCTAAGGTAATCTCATTCAGGTCGGCGTAGTCATAAGTAACGATTCGCCCTTGATACTGTACCTTCACTTCCTGTTCCGTGGTATCAATCGCCGCGATGACGCCCAAATCCCCATTAAATACATCCCGTTGATAATCATTGGTCTGTTGAATCACGCGATCGCCTACTCTTAAGGTTATCCCACCGCGACTGATTTCTACTTTATCGGGACTGGGGGGATTAATTAACTGTTGCAGTACCTGATTAAAATTCCGAGTTCCCACCACCCCCCGTGTCATTGGACAAAGTACCTGCACATCCGAGGCGGGATTAAACCCCAGATTGGGGATTAAATCAGAAATCAACTCACAAACCACTTGCACCCCATGGTCCGGTTCAAATCCGCCCCCATGCCAAAGACAATCAGAATGGGGAGTATCTGAGATTGACTCTATCCTAGGATACTGCCCTTGGTTAATGTGGTGAGCCGCCGTAACAATCGCACTCTGTTGGGCTTGGCGAAAGACTTGGGTTAATCGTACCACCGGGATTTGACCGGAATGAATTAAATCGGAGAGGACGTTTCCTGGACCCACTGACGGAAGTTGGTCAATGTCTCCCACTAATAATAATTGCGCCTCCTGGGGAACAGCTTTCAGCAGGGAATACGCCAAGAATAAATCCAGCATACTCGCCTCATCGACTACGATTGCCTGATAAGGTAAAGGATTATCGGCGTCATAGTGGAAACTCATCGTCTTGGGGTCAAAGGATAGCAGCCGATGAATCGTTTTAGCTTCTAACCCCGTCATTTCCGTCAACCGTTGCGCCGCGCGTCCCGTGGGTGCAGCTAATCCCAGGGATTTACCCATGGCTTTCCACAGGGAGACAATGGTATGGGTGGTGAAGGTTTTGCCACAACCGGGTCCTCCAGTGAGAATCATTAATGGCGCAGAAGCGGCGATTTCCACGGCTTGCTGTTGTTGGGGGGAGAGTTGAATCGAACGGCTGGCGGTAAAGCGAGAGATCCAGTTGCGGACACGGGGTAAATCCACGGGGTTTTGATGGCGTAGATGCTGTGCCAGTCGTTGTCCTAGATTCTGTTCGGTGTAGTAAAATGTGGGTTTATAACACAGGGGTGGTGTATCGGGGTGAGTCTCGATAACTAGGTCTTGTTGTTCACTTGTGTGAGTAATGATTCGGGCGATCGCATCTTCGTCTGGGGTATGAGAGTCGGTTATCAGTAGGGAATAGGTGCGTTTAATCAGTTCCGGTTGGGGTAAATAACAATGTCCATCTTCAGCGGCTTCTGTTAAACTATGAACCAATCCGGCGCTGTAGCGAAATTCGGAATCGGCGGGAACGCCTAAGTTTCGGGCGATTTTATCGGCGCTGATGAAACCTATTCCATAGATGTCGGTGGCGAGTTGATAAGGGTTTTCGGTGACGGTTGCGATCGCACGTTCCCCATATTGCTTATAAATCTTCACCGCGTAGGTGGTGGACACTCCATGTCCTTGTAAGAATACCATCACCTCTTTGATGGCTTTCTGGGTTTCCCACGCCTGTTGAATCATGCGGATGCGCTTTTTGGCTATCCCTTTTACCTCGACGAGTCGTTCAATCTGGTTTTCGATAACCTCCAGGGTATCGAGTCCAAAATGGGCGACAATTCGAGATGCGGTAACGGGTCCAACGCCTTTGATGAGTCCACTTCCCAGATATTTTTCAATTCCCGTCAGGGTGGCGGGTTTGGTTTCCTTGTACTGAGTGACTTGAAACTGAGTACCATACTGAGGATGATCCCGCCAAAATCCGGTGAGGTGCAAGGTTTGTCCGGGTTGGATGTTGGCGAAACTGCCAACAATGGTGGTTAGTTCTTTGGCTTTGGGACGTTGTAGACGGGCGACAGTATAGCCGGATTCAGCAGAATGATAGGTCAATCGTTCCACTACGCCTGTTAGGGTTTCATAGTGGGGAGTTGCTTTTATCGATGGATAGGGTGAGGTGGACAAGGCTTTTTAACGCAGAAGGCAGAGGGCAGAGGGCAGAGGGCAGAGGGCAGAGGGCAGAAGGGTTTTTCTTGCTACGTGGTCGTTTCAGCCCTCAAGTGTCGTCCTAATATATTTTATTGGCTGTCTTCTACTAATGTCTTGAGTTTCTCAAGTTCCTGTTCCAGAAGTTCAATTTGTTGCAACAATCGCTGTTCCCGACTGGGGGGAGTGGGTTCGACTAATTCTTCTAGTTGGAACGTTGCCAATATGGGGCGATGGTCACTGGTGGTTTTATCGTCTGGGCAATAGGCATCTGATGGCTCACTATAGAGGATAACAGACGATGCGGACCAGTTTTTCGCTTCACCTGCCACAAACACAAAATCTAAAACACTATCATATCGATCAGAGCATAAGGTCGCGACTAATTTATCCGGCTTAACCCAGGTAAACACATCATCGGCTGTCAGAAAATCCCAGCCTTCATCGTGGACTCCTGATACCACATCCCAATCGAAATTGTAGTCCCCAGCGGCAATAATTGGTAGCTCTTGAGAACGTCCCCACTCATTGAGAAGTTGTGCTTGTTCATGACGAGAACTTTCTGAACTCCGGTACAGATGATTGACCACAAACAGAAATTCTTCTCCTGTGGGCTTAAACCGAAATTGAGCGACCAGGGGCGCTCTGACTCGACCTCCTATATTGATATCATCAAGTTCATAATGCTTGACCTCTTCCAATAGATTGCTGTTGTAGGCAATAGCTAAGCGATCGCCTCTACCCGTACTGCCTAGAATCGTTTTAAAATCAGCATTTTCCCCATCTTCAGTTCCTTGTTCTAAGTCCAGTAGCCAACTTTCATTTTGAACCTCAGAGAATCCCCAGATGTCAATGTCCTCTAAAGGACCAATGTGCTTACGGGCAATGACTGAGGGGACAGCATCCCCTGATTCAACATTAAATGACGCTACCTTGAGTTGACTAGCATGGGCAGGGATGTTTCCTCCTAACAGAAAAACTAACAAGAGGGTGAAAAGTAATTCGACAGGCGTTAGGTGTTTCATGAAAACGGTAACACTCATTTTGGCTTCAGAACAATCCCATACTATTCATACCGCCAAGACTTAATCCGTTAAATTTGGCAAAAATTTTGATTTTGGGTACGCACAGGCTGATACACCTGTTCCATTATCAATATAAAGATGAACAATCAATTAGCCAATAGAAGAATCGCCACAGCCGCGAGAATCACCTGCCAGAAGTAGGGAGGAAGAAACTGATCAATTTTGGGCTAACGGAATCGGGAGATTCTCAAGCAGCGGATGAATCCATCCAGGGTGGACGAGTTGGCGGCTGGGGATACGCCAACTGAGGTGGATTTGGTGCGAATCGCCTATATTCTGGATATGGATGAGGATTTTCTGCACCGTTTCAAGGATAGTCAGGAGAAACAAGAATAATGTCTAATTCTCAAACTACACCAATGAGTCAACCGGGCTTAATCCTAACTCCTGGTTCAGAAGGTTGGTGGGACTCAGAACGAGTCTCTTGTCCGCGTGTGATGCGCTGTCCTGATGGGACTTGGAAGATGTGGTACTACGGGCGCGATGCCAGTTTTGATCGCCAGATTAACTTGCCCACCGGTCGCTGTGGTCTGGCAGTTTCCTCGGACGGCATACATTGGGAACGAGTCAAAGGACCCCTGACAATGGGGGCGGTTTTTGAACCCCACCCTGATCCTCAACGGTTTGATTCTGCCCATTTAGGCGTTAGCGATGTTAATTTCTGGGATGGACTCTATTGGATGTGGTATTTCGGTGGCGATCATCAAGTTCTGGACATGGGCAAATTCAAAGCCAAAGGACTTCAGATGCTTCCAGGTTGTGCCATTTCTCGCGATGGTATCAACTGGGTCAGATTAGAAGGTTTTTACCGAGGTGCATTCCTTGAGTGTGGTCAACCCGGAGAGTTTGACGCCCTATTTTGCGGATGGCCCCAAGTATTGCGGGAACACGATCGCTGGAAAATGTACTACCACACCTTGAGTTCTAACAGAGAATTTTTGGTGGGTTTGGCTATGTCTACCGATGGCTTTCGCTGGGAAAAAGTTGGGCAAATTCTTGGTCCTGGAGAACCCGGTAGTTTTGATGAACGGGGAATTGGGACTCGCCATGTGCTGAACATCAATGGTGACTATGTGATGTTCTATGAAGGTGTCAATACCAGTGGATATCATTCCATTGGTTTGGCTATATCTGAAGATGGGATTACCTGGGAAAAACAAAAAGGTTATAAAGCGGGTGGTGCTGTTTTTAGCCACGCGCCCAAGGGGTCAGGGCGTTGGGATGCACGGGCTGTAGGGACTCCCTGGGTGGTGTCAATGGAGGATGGTAGTTTTCGGATGTATTATATCGGCGCGAATGAGGGGGGACACGATGAACTCTCTAGTCAGCATCAAATTGGTTTAGCTGTCAGTCAAGGTAAGAATTTTGACCAATGGCAACGGTGGGGAGAATCATGATGAATCAGCCTGTGCGATCGCTTCCTTCATCGTCACCAGAACACCAGTCCAGTAATTCCAGCCCTAAATACAATCACTAACCATCCAGCCACTAAGACTAATCCCAATCCCGACAAAATTTTTGTGGTTCGGTTGGCTTTGAGTAATATGTCTTGATATGAACGTTGATGATCCTGAATCATCAGAAAAGCGGGTTGACTAATCAGAGGAGAGAAAATCCGACTGAGTATCAGTCGCCCAAAGAAGTTTAAACTCCAGAAAAACCGACGCAGGGGTGCTTGATTATACTGCCAGGGAAAGGCAAATCGGACAAGCTGAACCACAGCCTTGACATCCGGACTTCGTTGTGATTCATATTCAGGTAAGGCTTGGCAGAGATTATTCTCATATTTAGCCAGTATTTCATTCAGAATATACACATCCTCTAAGGCTGAATTTACCCCTTGTCCAATGTCAGGTGGAAAGCAATGAACGGCATCGCCTAAGAGTACGATAAAAGCAGCCGACTGATTTTGTCTGTCTTGATTATTTAACTCAAAATATAATCCCGCACAATATTGAGGCGTGGGAAAAGCACCCCCTTCACTTAAAGCAAATCGCTGGGCTTCTTCCGGAGAGACAATTTGCCGTATGGGTAGTTGAGGAAAGGCTTGCTCTAAAAAGTTGTATAATGTTTCACTGGTTTTCAAGTCCCATATTTTATGGTTGGGTCGTGTGATAATATTGGCACTACGAGGTTCATCCGGATTTTTAATCGGCAATAGACCTAACGAGACAGAACGTTGGCGATCGCGAAATCTACCCCGAATCACATACGCCATATCGCAGGCGGCGTGTTCCTTCCCATCCGAGTCCAGAGGAAACTGGGGCGGTAGCGTTAAGACTTTATACCTCAAGGAAGCACTTGGCGAGGGGAAACATTTCATTTCAAATCGGTCTGATTCCGGACTATCCCACTGTTGCAAAGTTTGGCGAACTGTAGAGTAAAGTCCATCACACCCCACTAGGAAGTAAGGCTGAAAATGGATAAGGTTATTGGTGTCTGTGCGAACAACAACATCTATCGTTTTCTGGTTTGTGTTAGGGGAATCAGCCTGATTAATTTGAATACATTCCGTATTAAACAAGACGTTAATACACCCTTGCCAATTGCGCTTAATTTCCTGGTAGAGTAACAATACGAACGCCCGACGGGGTAGCCAGTAAGCGGGTTTTCGATTGGGATTTACAATCGGCAATTTTAAAGTTTTACGGCTACCATTCGGTTTAATCCGCGTTAAGTAAAAGTCTGTACTGGGAACGCTGATATTTGCCAGTTCCTCGGTGAGTCCCAGAAAATCGGTCAATTTTTGCCCCCGACCATCAATGAGATAATTGAAGGCTTTATCGGGTTCATAGTAATCAGCCGCCGCCCGTTTTTCTAGGACTGTAATATTCGTCCATGCGCGTTTGGCAAGCATTAAGGCGGTGGCAAGTCCGGCGGGACCTCCACCAACAATTAATACATCTCGCTGACAATCGTCGCTCATTTGCATAGCTAGGGGACTGGGGAGTATCCTATTTTGGGATAAGGTTTTTTAGGGCGATGACTACCTCCCCTAAACCATGACTATCCTAGAGTTGGAATCATTATAACTTGTGCGTGCGATCGCTCTTTCTGACTCATCACCTTTCTAGTGCCATCGGATTGGTCAGGATAAGGCTGAAGGTGATGAAGCCAACCCTCTTAAATTAGGGTTTTCATTCTCAACAAGTTCAACTGTTGAATAGAAACATAGGAATAGATATATGGAAAATTTCCGTACAATATATAGTTAGGCGCGACAGGAGAACTCAATGCCCGTAGGTGTTGCATTTAAAGCCTTGGCGATCTGGCTAGTCATCTTGGTGTTGGCGATGATTAACGGTGTCCTACGGGAGGCTGTCCTGATTCCGGAGTTCGGCACCGCAGTTGGGCTTCTCTTGAGCGGTATTCTCCTTTCGGCACTCATCTTTCTCGTCACCCACTTGTCGTTGCCTTGGCTAGATGTCCGCCGACCCGGTGTGTTCGTAGGGATTGGTCTGGGCTGGGTAGCCCTTACGGTACTCTTCGAGTTCTCATTCGGGCTTTTGCAAGGTAAGTCCTGGCAGGTCATGCTTGAGGCGTACACGTTCCATGGTGGCAACATCTGGCCAATCATTCTGGTCGTCACGGCGCTTGCCCCTTACCTTGACGCTAAATTTAGAGGTTGGGCTTAGCCCCAGCATCGAAAGGGCGAAGCCTGAAACCCTTACAGTCAGGGAGTTTGATATTTTGCCTTTATTCCATAAGTTTCAAAAGGAGCGATTGAAAGCTGATTTTCTACCGCCCTCAGTTGTTGACATTCAAGACAAAGATGCGATCGCTCTTATTCAACAGCTTCAGCGTCGGGTGATTCAAGTTCCCTTTGAGCGAGGCACAACCCCAATCGCAACTGCCTACGTTCATCATTCTCCCGCTCAATCAGCTTCCCAACCTAACGCTGCTCCGATTCTGTTGTTACCCGGATTTGATAGTTCCCTGCTGGAGTTCCGGGGTTTGCTCCCCTTATTAACAACCCAGCACGAGACTTGGACAGTGGATCTGTTTGGTTCTGGATTTACAGAGTATGTTCCCACCCTTCCAGTCAATCCTCAAACCATCCGGCAACACCTTTTTAGCGTTGTAGAAACCTGGATTGGGCAACCTGTAATCCTGGTTGGGGCATCGTTAGGAGGTGCAGTGGCGATCGACTTTGCCTTAAATTATCCTAACTGGGTGCGCTCGCTGGTTCTAATTGACTCTGTTGGCTTCTCTGGCAGTTTTCCAGTTGGACAGTTTCTGCCGCATCCCCTGATTGAATTAGGGGCGAATTGGCTGCACTTCCGCAAACAGGCTGCCCTCACTGCCGCTTTAGCGTTGCCAATGATTGACCCAATGCTACTCGATGCGCTGCGCTGTTCTTTGCTACATCAGGAGATGCCAGGATGGAAAGGGGCGATCGCGTCCTTCACCCAAAGTGGAGGTTACGCTAATTTGCGATCTCGCATCGCTCAGGTAAACCATCCTACCCTGATTTTGTGGGGAGAAGCTGATGATGTATTGGGGACGGACGATGCAACCAAGTTTGAACAGTCAATTTCAGGCAGTCAACTGATTTGGATTCTCAAAGCTAGTCATGTACCTCACTACGATCAACCTCAATCTGTTGCCGCGCATCTGCTGACATTTGCCCGACGAGGAGGACATTGATCGCCTATTTGTTTGTGTTATGCTCACTCTCCAAGAGCCTGGGGACTGATAGTCCTGTTTCTTTCGGGTGCGATCACACTCTATCTTAGCAGTAGCTGAAACGCTTTCCTAGACAGAAATTGGCGGTTTTGGGTGGTCAGGTGCGATCGCGCTTTGTCTTAGGGCTATGCCAACCTCTGCAATAATTCAGCTTCAAGGTTTATTGGCTTGACCCGAAAATACTTAACAAATCTAAGTTAGGGAGTGAGAGAAAGCCTACTTATCCGGTTAGCTGGAATATTGCGTGCAAACTTGATATGCTTCCAATCGCCACTTTGTGCGCCATGGCGCACAAATTTTCCCCGCCAACCAGCGCCAAATTCTCCCTTGATGATTCGGTGAAATAACCTTCCAGGGATGCCAATTTGTATGTATACGGAACCAACCTGCTTAGTATTAACTACCACATTTTGCCCTTAGGGGATCGGCCAACGTCGTAGGAAAACACCAGTTATACGACGCCACGCCATTGTTGATATCTTCAATCAATTTAACTGTTTGCTCTTCCTTGCTACTCCACCCCTTCTCCTGATAAAGCTTTCTAGCCGTCTCCAAGTTCCTTATTCCTTGTTGCTTTAATTTTTCTGCCTCTGTCTTACTTTCGTATCGAGTTGCTTGGCTTTGTTTTAAATTACGCCGTGCCATTCTTATATAAACGTCAACGTTCTTGGGATCTACCTGTAAAATTTCTTGATAAATAAGGTCTAACTTTTCATCGTTGTCAGGACGAGTTGAATGACTCAGTAGCTTTTCTTCCTTAAATAAAGCAACGAGAGCCTGACTCTTTTCTTTTGTGTTTTGACTCGACAGTTGGTTGATATTTTTATAGAGATTATCTTCTCTGTTCCTTAACCTTGTGCCAGAATAGACACCAACGATAATCCCTAAAACCAATAAACCAGACAAAAGCTTTCCAGACAAGAGGCTGGCTATTATCTGGAGTAAGCCTATATCATTTTTATTTCTAAACATCATGAATTAAAGGTTTCACTAAATTGGGTTATGCCATTTTATCTCCCTCAAATAAACTCCAATTCAACCCCCATACGAGTTAGTCCCAAAGATAGAGAGATAAAAGTTATCTCCAACCCATAACCTGAATCAGCTTCCTTCAACTTCCATGCCTAAATCTGCCCCTTGATATCCATCAAAAGATAGAAAACAAAAATTCCAATAACTTTGCCGAAGACTACACTGAAGATGCTGATAGACTCGATAACCTCCATGCATACATTCCACACCACCAAGCGGTATCTATTCAAGATACCGCCTCAAGATAAAATGGTAGCCTCTCTAAAACTCTTCCCAAGACGCTATTTCCGCTTCTGAATAAAACTTCGGTTCGTATTTCATCGGCGTCTGGTATTCAATCTCATCAGCTTCAATCAAACCCTGAGACAACGCCTCTTCTAAATCTAAACCTTGGATCTGCATAGGCTTAGGCAACGCCAATTGTCCGTCATCAGGAATTAGGTACGATGATGTAATTTCACCATGACCAATCCAAATTTGCTCAATTTGGTCAATCTCTTCCCTACTTAAACCATGGCGTAACATCCGTTCGCGGGTAGACAGTTTCATCTGTCCATCGGTGTAATAATCTTGTGCGATCCAACGCTCTAACTCTGACATATTCTCCAATGAAGTATGATGATTATCCTTAACCATTTTGACACAAAACTTCAGATTGACACCGGAGTTAAAGAAGAACTCAACAACTCCCTGGCTGAATATTTATTTGCCGATACAAAATTTGCCATCGGACATATCTACGAACAGAGTACAACTCCTGAGGATTTACAACGCCTAGAGGGGATGAGTCCTCAATTTTCCAACGGACTCAAAGTTTACTTTGCTTCAGATGAAGTGAGGGAAAAAGTTTATCCCCAAATGAGCGACGGGGCGGCTTACGGCTCTCTCATTTTCACCCCTTGCCAAGATTTCAAAGAACTACAAAATCTTCGCATCCTTGTCGTCGATGACGAAACAGGTGAAAACGGAGAGATTATCCCGCTTTCCCAGGGCAAAAAACTGGTTGGTGACTGCTACGGGCGAATGAGAACAGACCTCGCTCAAGAACTGACAGGAAACACCACAATTCCGTTCCAATTCCGCCTGGGTATCAAGCCTCAAGAGAATAACAACGTTCATCGCATTGCCAAAGGAACCCTCGCCCCCAGTCGCCAACTGGAAACCCTGGGTCAGCCTAAAATAACCCAGTTATCTGGAGGACAAACTCAGGTTAAAATAGGTTACGACCTTGTCCTGGCGACTAGCTCTTTCAAAGGTCGCAAAGACGCTACTCAAATTCAACCTGGAGAGTATACTTTAACCGTTGGCATTGGCGTCAAAACTCTAGCCAGATACGGCAAGCACAGCCTTGGCACTCAGGTTTTAGTCAACTATCCTCAAGCTGTTGAAACCGATATCATTCCCCGGCTGAATCAGAAAGCTGAACAGCTTGTCGCTATCCAATCTGACCCCAGAAAAATTGCTCAGTACTTCCTACAAAAACACGCCAAGCGATTGCAGCTAATCTCTGCCAATCCAGATAAACAAACACCAAACTCCCAAGCCATAGACCTGAAAAACTTCGATGATGTTTTCCAGCTTATAGAAAACATCGACCAAGAAGAAAACCTCGATTCCGAACCCGAATCCCATCAAAACCAATCATCGAGCCAATCCTTCTACTCCATTTTAAAGAACTGTGTAGATTATCATCCCCAACTGCTGGAACATCCCAATATTGTTAGTAAACTCAGAACACTCATCCGTAACGAATGGATGGACATTGCCACTGGACGGGCTATAGAATTCCAGTCAGGATTAGCTCAACCCAGTCTCGACCTAAAAAAAGATGAAATTTGTGTTCCTTATATTGCACAAGGAGAAAAACTCATTGTTACTCGCTCTCCCTTAGTCAACTCCAATGGTGTAATTATCCTCACCAATCGACATTTGAAAGAATTTCAACAGGAACAGGGTACCGTTCACATTCACCCGGAAACCGCCGCTACTTACTTACAAGCCGACTTTGATGGTGACCGCCTCGCCTACTCCCTTGCCAAAGAATACCCCACATTAGCGGCTGAAGTAGAACAAAAGCAGCATCCTCTTAACCGACACGCCGATGTTATCAAAGCAGAAAAACAAGAATACATCGCCTCCACATTTGCCGAAATCGCCCTAGCCGCTAGTTCTAACCAAATTGGTATCATCGCCAACGATATCCAAAAAGCTGTCACCCTCGAATGCGAAACCCAATCCCTTCCCCCAGCAGAAAAACGCGGCTATTTGCAAAATCTCGCCCATCAATTTCGCCAAATCCTGGCTAACGGCGAAGCTATTCACCACCTTGACATTCCAGATGCCAAAAAACCCCCCTGTTTATCGCTTCAAGAAAAGCTTAACACCCTTGCCACCTATACTCCTCAATTTGACTCTGATGAAATTGAAAACCGACTCCAGATTGCCAAACGACTATTCTTTGAAACCGTGGACGTTCTCTCCAACGAACTGCAAACGGCTGTCGATGGTGCCAAAAGTGCCGCTCGCCCCAATCAAGATATTCTCACCTTTACCCGCACCATTCTCAATGTCCGAGATGTGGAGTGGATTCGAGATAAAAAATCCCTGGAAGCTTTCGACAGTCGCCCGATGAAAAGTGGGAACTATTCTCCCATCGACAGAATGATTCAACTTGCCAATCAATTTTGGAGTTCACATCAACTTGAATCCCTTCCCACCCATCAATTTGCCAACTTTTTTGACCAAAATTACACCCAACACCAGGAACGCCTTGCTCAGGAAATCGTCAGCACCTACAATTCGTTCTATGCCAGTGCCGTGGCATTAAAGAACCAAGCTCAAAATGAACCGGGTCCTCAACTAATTGCCACCTCAGCCACATCTGGCAAGTCAATTACCCTCACGAATCTTATCCAATACAATCATCCCAACGTTTGGACTAGCAAATCCCTCACCATCCGCCTGAATGACAACCCCCACAGAACCTCGAAAACGCCGCACCCACTCATGGCTGAAGCCCAGGTTCTCGATAGCCAAGGTCATCCTACTTCTGCTTGGTTACCCCTGGGTACAGTTAGCTTCAATTGTGTCAACGAACAGGGGTTGCGAGATGGGATGATTCTCAAAGGTGCTAACATTAAACTCCAACAGGGGATCACCCCAGAACAAATTGCTGCCAAGTTCAAAGAAGCGATAACCTACGCCGACAGGATACGAACCAACCACGCCCACGAACAGGAGCAACTCCAAGCCGCCATTTGGCATAGTACTCACTCTAGCGACCAAAAAGGCTATGAACAGTATAGTAGGGCTAGTGCCGCGTTTAACATTTTCCCAGAACTTGTCGCCGATCGCGCCCGGGCGTTTCAATTTAGCACTCTCACCCTATCCGGTATACACCACCCTACCAATGAATGGGGTCAGCAATTGAATCATCAAGACATCGAATTTTCCGTCGAACTGGAAACGAGGAACCACCATCCCAACTGGGGGAAGCGGATACTTGTCGTCGATGGTAAGCAAGTGAGTCCCTTTTCGGAAAAGGATTATCAACTTCCGATTGGTACGATGGGCAAAGGAACTCTAATCCCCGCTGAAAGTGCCACCCTCGTCGCTACGACGTCCCCAGGAAACTGGATTAAAATCGGTCAGCTTAGACAGCATGATTTTGCCGGACATGACTTTTCTGGGCAAGCTGTTACCCTGACGATTGACTTCAAAACCACGACGACAAAAAGCGGTAAGACATCCTCGGTTCCTGTTGCTAAAATTGGCGACAAAATTTTAGGGGTTATCGATGCTAAGGATAGAAACAAACTGTTGGCTGGGGGACGACTTAAAAGAGGCGCTAGCTTCACCGCTACCTTACACAATAACCCAGCGACGACCGCCGAGCTGAAAATCCAAGGCGACAGCCTCAACTATCCCGAAATCTGGGTTAACAAAAACGTGCTTATGCAACCGAACCCCTTGGAAAATCTACAACCTATTAATTCAGCCGTCGCCACTCATCAGCAAAAAGATATCGCCATGGCAGATGTGGCAACTCAGTTTATCGGCAAAAGTGCTGCACCTGCTGCAACTCCCTCTAGCACCCGCAATTATGCCCACGCTTGGGGCGAGCGTGCCAATACGGGGGAATACTCACCGGAGGATATTATCATGGTTAGTGGCTCCGGTCCGTGGCGGGGGGTGACGACTGAGCAAATCCAGCACAGGTTTGATTCTCACTACAAACCCTTTTTGGATAAAGCGATCAAGGCAGGTAGCGCTTTTGTGGTTGGTAATGCCAAAGGTACAGATAAATTGGTACAGGAGTACTTAAAACAGCAGGGATATAAACTGGAATCAACCAAAGACAATTACATCCAAGCGGTTAAGAAGCCAGATATGAGCCTCGACAACCCATCACCCCAGAAAAAAGTTGTCATGTACTGCGATGGTTCTAGCTTGGGTAATCCTGGACAGGGCGGTTGGGGGGTAGTGCTATCCTACACCAACCCTCAAACGGGTCAAACGACGACTCGAGAACTATCAGGCGCTGATTCTGAGCAGACGACTAACAGCCGTATGGAAATCCTTGCGGCAATTAAGGGCTTGGAAGCGATTCAAGATACCTGTGAGGTGGAAATCCACACGGATTCTAACTATTTAATTGGGGCGATGCAAGGCAACAAACGCAAAGCGAACCAAGATTTACTGACGCGCCTTGATGAACTCAGTCAAAACCATCAGATTTCCTGGCATCATGTTAAGGGACACTCGGGCAATGCTTTAAATGAACGGTGTGACCAGTTGGCGAAACAAGCGGCTAGAGCGGCTCAACGGTTACCGGAAACCCCACCGACTCCCCAGGTAACTCCTGAAGATGCTTCTGTTTCAGTACCCCAGGAGGTGGAACAACTCCAAGAAACTGTGGCTGCGCTTAAAACTCAAGTTGATCTGCAAAATCGGCAAATTGCCCTGCTGCACCACACTATCCAAGAGTTACGGGAAACGATCAATGAGCGAACGCTACTCTCCCATGGGTTAGATCCCTCTAATCGTGACAATTTCATGCAGCAGATTGAGACACTCTCGGTGGCGATCGCGGATCAACTCAAGCGCCAAGGGTATCGATTTGACCCAGAAGCACAGATGGGACAGGATGGGACGCAGAAGTTGGAACGGGTTTCCCCCGATAGCCCCGGTACTGAAACAACCTACCAACGCCCTGACTGGGAAAAACAGATGGTTAAAGCTGCTTTTTCTCTCCTCAATCCTATCTCCCCCGATAGTCAGGGTCGGAGAATCAGTCGGTTTGGTTGTGACTACATTGCGATCTACACCGATACTGAGCGGGAAAAGTCCCTCAAGATTCTGGATGCTAATGGCGATCGCGGATTACTTTACAAAGCCTATCAGGGTAAACCGCCATCCGTTGACAAGTTTTCGTCAGCCGAAAAGCAAGCGTTCCACCCGATGACTCAGAAAGAGGTTTTGCCTGAGTTATAAGCTTGGTAAATTGTTGGATGGCAATTAGTAATAAAAAATTAATCTTTGGGAACTGTAACAGGTTATTAATTGCTTCCGTTCCCTTTTCTTTCAATCCCCCTCTAAGCCTTTACGCCAAAATCTATTGATATCAATGACGAACAAATTATCCCCAGGTAGGGTATTGTGGAACGCCATGCCCTGTTCCTAATAATCACCGTGGATGAGGAAAAATCTTAAGGATTGATTCACACTTGTGACAACGATGTGACAAATCCGTGACCAGACAGAAAACGGCTGTCAATTCCTGTAACCTGGCGTTTGTAACGTTAGTTGTATACCTTGATGTCAATGGCAAACGTAATCCCATGAAACGGTTCAGAAAAACGCACTCTAAGAGGTTTTCTTCAACACCTGTAGATCCGCAACTTCCCCAAGTTAAACTCAAAACTTTTCTATCGGGACATGAAAGTTTTACAGCTTACCAACTTGCCGATAATCACGTTCTCTTGTCCTTAAATCAAATCGTTCCTTATCCCGGCAGAGAATGCCAAAAAGTGGCACTTTCATTTATCAATTCCAATCACCTTGAAAAAACCCTGGTAACGCTTCCGAATAAGCGTCAATCAACCCTTTATCCCCTACCCACAGTAATCGCCTTCTGGAGTCATCTCAATTCATTGGGACAGCTGCCAGAACGAGAGAAAAAGCTACTGGCGCTCTTTTTAGCTGAACAACCGATTCAAGTTCTCAACGCTAAGGATAGAAACTCCATTCTGCCGCCTAAAAAACAACTGAGTTTTGTTCATCCCCAACAACTGGCTAAATCCTTTAAAATACAGCTAAACCAAGAAATTGAACTTACCATTTTTGTTCAAACGACCAACTACTACATCGACATTTTTGAAGGATTGACTGCCCTAGGGAGTCAACCCACTTGGTTGTTGAACCTTAGCCATTCTAGCCGCAAAAATCAAGCGCTTAAACGAAAGGGTTACAGCGGTCGAATTTATAACCTCGCCTACCAAGACAGTGACGGAATTTTTGAGGTTTCCGCTCTGAAATTTTCCGACTGGTTAGTGGTGTGGGAATATTTTGGAACCAAGGGAAACACTAAAGCCATCGCTATTTTGAGAAGCTTTGCCCACATCAGTTTGCATCAACGAATAAAAGATGCTTGTTTAGTGATGGCGGAATCCAATGCTACTCCTGTTGGACAGAAAGTCCTTCACCTTTCCCATAACTCTAATGCTGATAATCAGTTGGCTCAATAATAATTTGTTTTTCCCGTAGAGATGTAGCAGGCTACGTCTCTACTAGGATGAGTTTAGCTATCGCTTTTTTTTGATGAACAGTTAGCCAACTCATTAATCATGAGCTTTGACCAACACCTTAAAGTTGCCGCCTTGAGTAAAACCTTAAGTCCAGAAATCGGATGGGAAGATATTCGGGTAGATAGAGCCAGTTTCTTGGGAAATCCCTTTGAAATTACTGCTAAAATGGACAGAGACGCGGTAGTTGAAGCGTTCAGACAGTGGTTGTGGGAAATGATTAAACTGAATCAACACAATCCCAACAGCAAGGTTTCACTCCAGAGGTGGACTCAACAAGGATACACCGTAGCTAAACGGTTCAAACATCCAACGGCTAGCCAAGTTGTTAATGAATTAAAACAGCTTTGGCAGAAGTTGAAAGCTGGCAAGAAAATCAGACTTTTGTGTTGGTGTACCCCGCGCTTGTGTCATGCTGATATTATTGTCAGATGTTTGATTAAAGTTGAACATGATGCTAGGTTACAAGGGTTACTGACCTGAATATTAGGACGGTGTTCATCTCCCCTGATGATTAGACTTGATGATTAAATGCGCCAGAAAAGTGTGACTAAAATTGCCCAACCTGCGAAAAGTGGCGTTTGATTCGATTTAGACCCCCCCATGTCTAGCCAACCGCCACAGGGGAGATGTCCTGGAGGTGCATTGAGACTGAAGGTGAGATCGGCTGGAGTTCGCCATTCGTCTTTTTCGGGAACATACCAGCCGACGCGATCGCTAAATTGTTTGTAGGTATTATAGTTATAATCTCTGGGTTTACCGCCGACTTGGGTATAGAGATCCCGTTGCACCTGAAAGCCGAATTGTCCTGCACTGTAATGATACCAAAGTTGGTCAATTTGATTCAGGTCAGTTGGCGGGAATTTTTTGATATCATTGTCATTGAGCCATCCTCGGTTTTCTTGTCCAGCAATTTGTCGCATGATTTGGGCTGTTTCTGTGTTGGCGGCTTGCCATTGTCCGCAGGCGAGGAGATAGGCGAGTTGACGATAGGGAAGGGGTAATTGGTATCGAACTAGGCGAAGTCCTGACTCCCTTAACGTATCATCAGGGATGGGATAGTGGTTAAATTCCGTTGGCGTGGGTAGGCGATAGTGGCTGATGGTTCCATTGGCGAGAGTCTCACTATTGTGCCAATTTAGCCATGCACAAAACCGATTTTTCTGGGTGATAGTCAATCCCTGAATCGGTGTTTCAGCCTCTTTAGGGGTAAATAGGTGGGTTGACTCCTGGCTGGGTTGATAGGGTTCACCCGCCTTTTCTAGGGCGTTAAGAAACAGGTCGTATTCTGCATACGTTACATAGCTAGTATCAATTTCCAGAGTTTGATCAATTCGCAGGAAATTACCCAGTCGCCGTGCTAATTTGACCTCAGCCGCTAATTGGGCGATCGCAGAATCAGGAGAGGTTAAACCCGCTTCTAGGCGCTGTTTCAGGTCTTCCCGCACCTCTGGGTCAACCCTTAACCCCTCTTCGGCACAGTCTAGGGCTAATTTTAAGGATACCACAGTGGGCTGGTCTAAGGCGGCATGAATTAAGGGTGTGGCGTTACTTTGGGTAGCATAAAGGCGGAGGGTTTCCGCCCACCAATCGTGATGAATGTTTTGGATTAATAGAGAGTCTTGGTGGGAGTCTTTGATTTGGACGGCGGCTAAATATTCTTGAAAGCTTTTGTGGGAAAATTCGTAATGTCCGGGTTCCCGTTCAATGATTAAACCACTCACATTTTCAATATTTTCTAAAAACGCGGCTGGGGTTAACTGGGTTCCGGCGACTTTGGCTAATTCAGTTTGAATAATCTGACTTGCCTGTTCTAAGCTAAACTCACGAGTATTCTGTTCCATTAACCCTAACGCCAGCACTTGTAGCACCGTTTTTTTCTGGTGGGCGGTTAGGGGTTCAATAATTCCCTTATATTCGCTACGTTTGCCCAACAAAACATCACAAATTTCATCATAAAGTTCCACCCGCCGCCCCGGTAACGCCCCGCGATAACAGTGAACGGTAGCAATCATGGTTAACAGTAACGGATTAAGCGCCATAGCGGCTAAGGGGGGACTGGTTTGGATGCGTTGAATTAAGTCGTAAGCTTGACGATTTGCCACCTCCCGTACCCCGGGGTCATCTTTTCCTAAACGACTCATAATTTCCCGTTGCACATACCAGTTTTGAATAAACTGTTGCATTTGCTGAAGATTAAAGGGTTGGACTTCTAGAATCGCTTTCACACTAGAAATCGGCGCACTTTGATACCCAAACGGGCGTGAGGTGAGGATGAATCGAGTATTGGGATAGTCTTGGATTTGTTGATTCACCCAACGACTAATCATCTGACGTTGCGATTCATCAGCGACTTCATCTAATCCATCGAACATCACCAAACAATCCCGATGACGCAATTTCCCTGCAAACCATTGAGGCGGTGGACTCAATTTGCGGATGGATTCCTGTTGTTCAATCAGTTCTGCTAAAGTAAAGTCAGAGGATGCGATCGCGTCTGCCATTTCCCGCAGATAAACCAGAATTGGCATCAGTTTGGGGGCTTGTTTGTGGTAATGGCGGTGGCGGTTTTTGGCGTAGGTAAGGGTTAGATGTTCTAGGAGTGTGGTTTTCCCTGAACCGGGTGCGGCGATAATCGCGAGACTACGATACGTCGGCTGAGTCCCACTAGCGACTAAAATATCCCAAATACTCAACTCTTGAGAACCACCATCCCGGCGCATCATTTCCCCAGAAATTCGTTCTGCACTCTCTGGGGTGATTCTCAGGGGGACAAAGACTTGTTCTAAATCTAGGGTAAAGGGTCCCTTGGTTTTCAAGCCTTGGGTACGATAGTCTCGACAGGCATAAATCAAACTCTGATAATATTTCCCTTGGAACTGGGATGTCAATCGCCACCATTGACGGATAATAAAGGTTTCCAGTTGATTAACAATCCAGTCAGCCAAGGGGTCAACCAGTTGTTCCAATCGGGCTTCTATTTTATCGAGAACCCGGTTAATCACTTCTGAGACAAATTTACCACCAATCGCCAGGAGAGTGACACTGACGGTTAATAATCCTGATAAGGCGGCTTTATCCCATTGACCGAGGCGGATAAAATTAAAAGTTGTAGCAACACCAATACCCGAACTAGGAAACCCCAGATATTTTAGTAGGGTTTGAATCCGTCGTTGTCTGGCTTCCCGGCGAGAAGGAAGCGAGGGTTGGGTTTGGGGAACAGAAGACGGTAATGGTTGCTTGTTTGTCATTTGTCAAAACACTGATTTCACGGATTTATGGAACAGATGAGGGTGGGGGGTGAGAGTTTAATGACACTGATGACACTGATAGGTTAATTCTCGCATTTAGAGAGGATAATCAAATCATTGGTTTTATGTCTTATATCATTCTTAACCATCCCTCAAACCCATTTCTCCCATCCCTCAACCCCCTCTGCGTTCCTCTGCGTAAACCTCTGCGTTCCTCTGCGTTAAAAAAACATTATCCATTGACATCTATCCCCATCATTCTACCCCCATCATCCAACTCCTCAACCAACCTTCCACATCCGGTGCCATTACCGTAAACTGCACCCAAACCGCCGTCTTATCCGCCACCAACGATTCACTCACTCTGGCATAAAAATCCCCCTGAATTTGATTGTCACTGAACGGATTCACCAGATAAAGTTGCAAACTCGTTAACGGTTCTAGGGGAAACTCACAGCGAATCGCCGCCCCATTCACCGACACCTGAAAAATCTTACCCCAAAACCGTTCTTCTCCAATATCTTTGCCACTAATCACCGTAAACTCAATCGGGATTTCCTCCTGGAGTTCAACAATTTCTTCCTTCACCTCCGGTAAATGTAAATCATACTTCCCCCCAATTCCTACCACATCATAAATCGGAATCGGTTGATGAAACCCCTTCGGTTGCACCAACTTTTCCTGGCGGAATTTCACCCCATCTATCCCGGCTTCTTGCCAGGTTGTTTCTGAAATCAGAATTTGATCCCCTACGGTATAGGATTCTATCCGCGACGCCAGATTAATTGGACTCCCAATTACCGTCCATTTTGTCCGTTTCTGTGACCCAATATTCCCAACAACTACTTCCCCCGTATTAATCCCAATCCCCATTTTTATTTTAGGCAATCCCGACTGGTTTAACTCCTGATTAACCCTAGACATAGCTGACTGCATCGCCACTGCACAGGCGACAGCCCGTTGAGCATCATCCGCCTGTTGAGTGGGCGCACCAAAGAAGACTAAAATAGCATCGCCGATGAAATCGTTAATCGTGCCTTTATACTGATTAATAATATCCGTCATCGCCGATAAATAGATATTTAACAGTGATGCCACTTGTTCGGGCGGTAAGCGTTCTGAGATATTGGAAAAGCCGCGTAAATCGGACATGAGAATGGTGACGTTCTGCCGTTGCATCTCTAAGTTTAAGGCATCGGGGTTTTCTAAGACATTTGCCACCACTTCATCAGTAAGATAACGACTGAAACAATACCGAATGGTTGTCGCTTGGTGGGCAAGATAACTGGTAATCGCAATCACCGAACCCACCAGGGCGAAACCGGGCGGAACCAGGGGAATCCACCAGCCTTGTAGGAACGCCAGATAACAAATTCCGACTAAACTTCCACCCGCCAACAGGGTGAAAAGAAGCGGCGGAAAGGAAAATTTAGCTACGCCCCCCGCATACCGCCATCGCCAACGAATGGTTGCACCAATGCCTGACCAAAGGAGTATCCATATCCATTCTAGAGGTTCTGACCAAGTTTTAATTAACGGACGTTCTCCGAAAGCGGCGCTGATAATCTGGCTGGTGAGTTGAGCATGAATTAAAACGCCATAGGTGGTTTGAGGATTACCCACTAAGATGCTACTATAAGGAGTTAGAAACTCATCTTTTTTACTGGGAGCCGTATAACCAATTAAAACCACGCGATCGCGCATTAAATCGGTGGTAATTTGGTTAGCTAATACATCAGATAAGGAAACTGTAGTAAAGGGAGCGTTTCGATAATTTAGCATCATCTGATAGCCGCCCGCATCGGTGCGGATATAACCGCCATCATTGGCTTCCCAGGGAACAAAAACCGCTTGCCCTAATTGTAAATCGTCAGGGTTTTGGGATGAACCTTGGGGAGTAATATTATCGAATTCTAAATAGAGTTTGGCGAGTCCTAAGCCTAAACTGGGTAGCGTTTCATCCGTGTCTGATGTAATATAAAGGAAGCCGCGTCGGACTTTACCATCGGGATCTAAAACAACATCAGCCCCGGCAATTTGTCCCTGTTTTTCTAAGAGGGGTGGGGCTTGCATGACAGAGTTGGGATCATTGGCAATGACTTTTTTCAGCCCCAGTAAGTTGGGTGTGGTTTGAAACACCTGATTTAACTGTTCTTGTCCTGTTCCTTCGGGTTGATCCCGGACAATATCTAATCCAATAGCCCTGGGTTTTTGTTGTTTAATCGTGGTTAAGAGTTGGGCTAAGTCAGCATCGGAGAGAATGGAGGTTCCTAGGGTTTGAATATCGGTTTCAGTAATACCTACAATAACAATGCGGGAATCGGGGGAATCAGGAGGGCGGAGGCGGATTAATTGATCAAAGGCGGCTAATTCTAATAATTGCAGGAAGCCCAGCCAGCGTAGGAGGAGGATGCATCCGGTAACGGTGGGAACGGTTATCCATACCCCTCGCCATGTCCACAGAAATTGTCTCAGTTTAGCTAACATTAGGTTGTATTGAGTTCGTAGTTAGTAGTTAGTAGTTTGTAGTATGGGCTTTAGCCCATTATTTTGTATAGTAGGGGCGGGTTTAGGGATTCAGTTGCCGTAGTTCGTAGTATGGGCTTTAGCCCATTATTTGCCTAGTGTAAGGGTGGGTTTAGGGATTCAGTTGCAGTTTAACCTGTCATTCTGAGCGAAGCGAAGAATCTCGCCCTGATTCCAATTATGTTCTAAACGCCAACCTTAGGGAAGGGCGCACGTCGGTGCGCCCCTACGGGTTTTCACAGATGTTTGTTTTCTGGCGGTTAAATCCGCGACTGATGGCAAAATGAGATGCACCCGTGGAAGTTGAGATTTTTGTATTCAAACAGACAGAAACGTTTAGGGTTGAGGGGTATCCTGTTGCTGGAATTGACAGCAATCGAGTAAAGGTTGTTCTGTTAATTCTAGCAATCCGGCTGAATCTAACAATTCTTGCCACTGATTTTCTAAGGTGGGATTGTTCGGCTGGAGTTGGCGTAAATCGGCTAGACTGCTGAGGGCGTCGTACCAAAATCCGCCGTTGTCATCTCCTTGGGCATAGAGTGCGGGTAGTAGGGTAGGTCGAGCATTGAAAATTTGTTGTCCTAAAGTTGCACTGGGAGTGATACGTTGGAACCATACTCTTGCACTGATGCCGTTCTCACTGCGATTAACTTCATCGCAGATAATACTGACTGACCACCAATAGGGTTTATCGGGTTCTAAGGGGTCTATGTTAGTATCGGCTAAGTCAAGGCTAACAATTCCTGCTTGATTGGGTAAGGAGAATCGGGTTCTTGTCACCGAACGATTATTTTCATCTCTGAGAACTAATTCACCCATCTGGGCATTAGCTTTGGGAAGATAAACCAATAAGATGGGATATTCAGATAGGTTGAAACCGGAATAAATTTTACTGTTTTGCTCCTCCCCTGGTTCTGGCAAAGGGAGATAATCTGGGATGAGAGGGATAATTTCCTTAATCGCTTGATTTTGGTCAGCACACTGCACGTCTGTGCGTACAGTAGTGGAACTCGTTCGTCCTGGAGGTGGGCGTTTTGGGGGTTTATAGGGAACAGATAAAGCCGGATCGCCTAAGAGTTCTAGAGATAAAGCAACTGCCAGAGTTACAGCAACGGAGAAGACCAATTTTCGCTTAACCATATCCGACTTTTGCTTGAATTAGGACAAATTTTGCTAACTTAGATTAGCACGTTGACTACTAATCTAGAGGAGAAAGCAGAAAAGTGTTACTGATTGGGGGTCAGGTTAATTTTTATTCACTTAAATAGCTATAGTGCTGGTGTGTATGTTAAAAATAATTACAAAAGAAGGGTTTTCCTTTACGAGAGAAGATAATTAATTATCTATAATTTTGCACATTGAGATAAAAAGTGTAGTAATTCGTCCACGGGGAACTTCAGTTTAGGAATTTACACGGGGAACTTCAGTTTAGGAATTTACAAGAGAAATTTTTGGAATATCCCTCCCTGTTCGTGCCAACTTCCTTAAAAAACGGTCATGCTTGCAGATTACTCCCGAAAGGTTCATCGCTGTGTTGCACTAATGATGGGTGTGGTGTTTGCGACTGCTACTAGCACCCAAGTCAGCGCTCAATCTAGGACTGATTGGCTGTCCCAGTCATCAGTTACAGAAGCTCCGACGGCTTCAGGCGATGGACAATCTGTGGAGGCTCCAGGTGGGCAACTGGCGATATTTTTGGGGCATCAGGAGTCAGTCTATAGTGCCCTCTTTAGTCCGGATGGCAGTCAAATCCTCACGGCTAGCCATGATAAAACTGCTCGTCTGTGGGATATCAAAGGCAATCTCTTGACCGTATTCCAGGGACATGAGGGAGGAGTCTTCAGCGCAGTGTTTAGCCCGAATGGGAGCCAAATTCTGACGGCCAGCGCTGATGAAACCACCCGCCTGTGGGATACCAAAGGTAATCTTCTAGCTGTGTTCCAAGGGCATGAGAAGTATGTCAACCGTGCAGTATTTAGCCCGGATGGGAGCCAAATTCTGATTACCAGCGATGATAAAACAGTCCGCCTGTGGGATACCAAAGGTAATCTTCTAGCCGTGTTTCGGCATGAGAGAGAAGTCAAGAGTGCAGTGTTTAGCCCGGATGGGAGCCAAATTCTGATTACCAGCGATGATAAAACAGTCCGCCTGTGGGATACCAAAGGTAATCTTCTAGCCGTGTTTCGGCATGAGAGAGAAGTCAAGAGTGCAGTGTTTAGCCCGGATGGGAGCCAAATTCTGATTACCAGCGATGATAAAACAGTCCGCCTGTGGGATACCAAAGCCAATCTTCTAGCTGTGTTCCAGGGACATAAAGATTCAGTTTTCAGTGCAGTATTTAGCCCGGATGGGAGCCAAATTCTGACGGCCAGCGCTGATAAAACCGCCCGCCTGTGGGATACCAAAGCCAATCTTCTAGCTGTGTTCCAGGGACATAAAGATTCAGTTTTCAGTGCAGTATTTAGCCCGGATGGGAGCCAAATTCTGACGGCCAGCGCTGATGAAACCACCCGCCTGTGGGATACTTCTGGCAACCTCCTTGCAGAATTCCAGAGTCGTGAGTATGACATAAGGGAAGCTGTATTTAGCCCGGATGGCAACCAAATCCTTGCTATCAGTTTGTTTAAAACCGCCCTGTGGAATACCAAAGGCAATCTACTAGCCATTTTCCGGGGGACTGAGGATTATGTTAACAGTGCAGTATTTAGCCCCGATGGGAATCAGCTCCTCATTGCCAGTGGTGATGGAACCGCCCGCCTGTGGGACTTGTCAGCAGTGGTCGCTGCCCAAGCTGAGCAAACATCTGTCCTCCAAAGCTTTCAGGAAGAAGTATACAGGCACAACGCTCAACTGACCATGTTTCATGGGCATGAGGGAGTAGTCTCAAGTGCAGTATTTAGCCCCGATGGCAGTCAAATCCTCACGGCTAGTGATGATAAAACCGCTCGCCTGTGGAATACATCAGGAAATCTTCTTACTGTATTCCGGGGGCATGAGGATGGGGTTAGCAGCGCAGTATTTAGCCCGGATGGCAGACAAATCCTTACAGCTAGTGGAGGAACCATCCGCGTGTGGGATACTTCAGGTAATCTTCTCAGAGAGTTTCAAGGGCACAGACAAGTAGTATTAAGTGCAGTATTTAGCCCTGATGGCAGACAAATCCTTACAGCTAGTGCAGATAGAACTGCCCACTTGTGGGATACTTCAGGTAATCTTCTCAGGGAGTTCCAGGGGCATAGGGAAGTAATCACCAGTGCAGTATTTAGCCCCGATGGCAAACAAATCCTTACCGCCAGTTATGACAAACTCGCCTTCCTGTGGGATATTTCGGGAAATCTCCTAACTGTATTCCAGGGGCATGAGGGAGGACTATTGAGTGCAGTGTTTAATCCCAACGGCAGCCAAATCCTTACCGCTAGCATTGATGGAACCGCTCGCTTGTGGGATACCTCTGGTAAACTGCTAGCCGTATTTGGGGGGCATAAAGGTGCGGTTGAAGGTGGAGTCAGCAGTGCGGTATTTAGCCCCAATGGCAGTCAAATCCTCACGGCTAGCCATGATAAAATTATCCGTCTGTGGGATACTTCTGGTCAGCTTATAGCTGTGTTTCAAGGGCATGAGAAGTATGTCACCAGTGCAGTATTTAGCCCCAATGGTAAACAAATTCTCACTGCTAGTGGGGACTATAGTGCCAATCTGTGGGACTTGTCAGTTGCGGTCACTGCCCAAGCTCAGCAAATGGCTACCCTGCAAACCTTTCAAATAGGCGTATCGAAGAATAACGAACTTACCGAATTCCGAGGGACTGAGGAGAGCGTCAATAGTGCAGTATTTAGCCCCGACGGGAGCAAAATCCTCATCGCCAGTGAGACAACTGCCCGCCTGTGGGATACTTCTGGCAATCTTCTTGTAGAGTTCCAGGGGCATAAGGGTACAGTCCAAAGTGCAGTATTTAGCCCCGATGGTCTTCAAATTGTCACCGCCAGTTCCGATAACACTGCTCGTCTGTGGGATACAAAAGGGAATCTCTTGACCGTGTTCCGAGGACATGAAAATACTGTTATCAGTGCAATATTTAGCCCGGATAGCCGCCAAATCCTCACCGCCAGTATGGATAAAACGGTTCGCCTGTGGGATACAAAAGGGAATCTCTTGACTGTGTTCCGGGGTGATCATTATTCTAGCAGTGCAATATTTAGTCCGGATGGCAGTCAAATCCTCACTGCCAGCAATGATGGAAGTGATAGAAGCGCCCGTTTGTGGGATAAATCAGGCAATCTCCTAGCCCTGTTTCGGGGGCATGAAAATGCTGTTACCAGTGCAGTATTTAGCCCTGATGGCAGCCAAATTCTCACTGCCAGTTATGATGGAAGCGCCCGTTTGTGGGATGCAAAAGGTAATCTCCTTGTAGTGTTCCAAGGGCATGAAGAGTCTGTCGAAAGTGCCGTATTTAGCCTGGATGGGAGCCAAATCCTCACTGCTAGTTGGGATGGAACAGTCCGTCTGTGGGATACCAAAGGTAATCTCCTAGCTGTATTCCAGGGACATGACGCTATGGTTAACAATGCCGTATTTAGCCCTGACGGCAGCCAAATTCTCACTGCTAGTCGGGACGGAACCGCCCGTCTGTGGGACGTATCAGCCGCGATAGTCGCTTACGCCCCAGAAAAGACATTAAACGAAGGAATTCAACTCACCCAGCAAGGCACCATCGAGTTGAGACAACTGGCAATTCGAAAATTAGAAGAATCCCTTGAACTCTATCGTGAAGATAACAACCACGTCAAAGTAGCCCAAATTCTCTTATCAATCGGCAACATTCACGCCAATTTCGGACAATTCCAAACCGCCCTAGACTTCTATAACCAAGCCTTACCCATATCCCAACAAACTGGTTCTCAAGCCACAGAAGCTGCTATTTTCAACAGCCTGGGTCAACTCTACAACGAATTAGCCGACCCGCAAAACGCCCTAGACTTTTATAACCAAGCCTTACCCCTGTTGTATCAACTCAACGATAAAGGAGGTGCAGCTACCATCTTCAACAACATGGCAGCTACTTTCATCACTCTCGGACAACAGGAAAACGCTCTTGACTCCTACAAACAAGCCCTCACTATCTCCCGAAGCGGGGGGAACCTAGCCGCCGAAACCTCTACCCTAATCGGCATGGGCAGCATCTACACCACATCAAAAGACTGGTCAAGCGCCCTCAATACCTACAAACAAGCCCTGAGTATCTCTCGATACCTCAATGATCAAGTCAAAGAAACCACAATCCTCAATCAAATCGGTAAAGTACACGCTTCATCCGGTGAGAATTCTACAGCCCAAGACTACTACAACCAAGCCTTACCCTTATCCCGCCGACTAGGTTACAAAAGCGAAGAAGCCAATATCCTCTACAACCAAGCCACCCTAAACCGCCGACAAAATAACCTCACCGCCGCCAAAACCGAAATCGAAACCGCTATCAATATTATTGAACAACTCCGCACCCAAATCGCCAGCCAACAACTGCGCCAATCCTACTTCGCCCGTAACCAAGACTATTACCAACTCTACATCGACCTATTAATGCAACTGCACCAGCAAAACCCTAATAAAGGATATGATGCTCAAGCCTTCCACGCCAGTGAACGTTCTCGCGCTAGAAGTCTTATCGAACTCCTCACCGAAGCCAACGCCGATATCCGCCAAGGCGTTAACCCCCAACTCCTAGAACAAGAACGCACCCTCACTCAACAACTCAACGACTTAGAGTATCGCAAGTATCAACTCCTTAGCACTCAACACAGCCAAACCGAACTCGACGACATTCAACAAAAAATCGACACCCAACTCAACCAACTCAACCAACTCGAAGCCAAAATCCGCATCGCTAGCCCCCGTTACGCTGAACTCAAGTATCCTGAACCGTTAACCCTACAACAGATTCAACAACAGGTACTTGATGAGGATACCGTACTTCTAGAATACTCCCTCGGAGAAGACCGCAGTTACCTCTGGGCAGTCACCAAAGATAACATCACCAGCTACCAACTTCCCCCCAGAAGCGAAATTGAAACAGCCGCTAAAGCCTTCTTGAGCCAGACAACCTATAGAGACGCTGCATTTGGCGAAATTATCCCAGCCTCCAACCAACTCACTCAACTGATTCTCCCCAATCTGGCTCACCTGTCCCAAAAACGCCTACTAATTGTCCCAGATGGTCAACTCCATTACATTCCCTTTTCCGCCCTATCTATAAATCCTTCCGACTATCAACCCTTACTCACCAAGCATCAAGTTATCCATCTCCCCTCCGCCTCCACCGTTGCCATCAACCGCAACCAACTCACTCAACGCACTACTGCCCCCAATACCCTTGCCATTATCGCCGACCCCATCTTCTCCCCAGACGATAACGACATTATCGGCAAAACCAACCCTCCATCTAACAATAATCGCGGTACAGAAAACCTCGCCTCACTCAGTTTAGAACGGTCAGCCACCACCTCAGATATTGAATTCAAACGTCTCCCCTTTACCCGCACCGAAGCCGATACCATCCTTCAACTCCTACCAGGCAAATCCAGCGTGAGTTTTTTCGAGTTTGACGCCAACTTAAACACGGTTAAACGACCGGATTTAAGTAACTATCAAATTATTCATTTTGCTACCCATGGCGTACTCAATCCCGACTACCCCGAACTATCAGGATTAGTTGTATCCTTAGTAGACCGACAAGGCAACTCACAAAACGGGTTCTTACGCCTGAATGATATTTTCAACCTGAATCTTCCGGCAGAACTGGTGGTGTTAAGTGCTTGTCAAACGGGGAGTGGGGAAAATGTCAAAGGGGAAGGAATTGTGGGGTTGACAAGAGGCTTTATGTATGCAGGTTCACCCAGAGTTATTGCTTCGTTATGGAATGTGAATGATGAATCAACCGCCGAACTGATGAAACTCTTTTATCAAAAGTATCTGCAAGAAAATCTCCCTCCTGCTGAAGCCTTGCGACAGGCACAATTAGCGATGTGGCAAAGTGAAAATATTGATTGGCGAAACCCTTATTTTTGGGCAGCCTTTACCCTTCAGGGGGAGTGGCGTTAACTGTTTAATGATGATTTGACAATTTGCTATTGAGATAAAGGATTAAATTCTATGGCTTACCCAAAACTACTCTCCGCTTGTATCTCTACGACTTTAGGGATGAGTGTGTTGTTCTCATCCCCTGTATCTGCTCAAAGTTGGCAGACATCAACAAGACAGGAAACGGGTGAGAGAGAAATAGAGGGTTCTTCTCAAGTAGGAGAATTTGCCCAACAGTCCGAAACTCAACAAGCATCAAATACAACAAGAGAAATGAAAACCTTTCTCGATTGGTGTCAGAATCGAGACAGTTTAACTCCAGAAGCGAAATATACTGTTGAAGTAATTCTTGAAAGGATTCGCTTACAAGATTGTCAACAAGCTCACCAGAAATTGTTGAATCAAACGAGTCTTGATCTTTCTAACCAACCTCTTGATCTTTCTATTTCTAACCAATCTATAGAAGACTTAAATCCCCTATCATCTCTTACTCATCTAGAAGAGCTTGATTTAGCCTACAACGAAATCAGAGAGTTAACTCCTTTATCATCATTAGTTAATTTAAGAACGCTTTATCTGGAGCATGGAACTATTCACAATCACCGTAATATTATTAAGCATGGAGAAACCCCCCTAGATTTAACTCCTCTTGCTTCGTTGACAAATTTAGAAAATCTTCATCTCTCAGGTAACGTAATTACCGATCTAACTCCCCTTGCTTCTCTAAAAAATTTGCGGGTGCTAATTCTTCACCATCTCGGCTTTTCTGGTTATAGCCCTGATATTGCTGCTCAGTATAGCCGTAATATTGATTTAACTCCTCTATCTAATCTAACTGATTTACAGGAACTGCACATTAATGCTACTCCGAATCTAGAAAACTTGAGCAGTTTATCCTTATTAATTAATCTTAAATTACTTGCTCTTAACGAAAATGGAATAAAAGACATAAGTTTTTTGTCTTCCCTGACTGATTTAGAAGAACTTTATCTTGTTGGCAATGAAATCGAAAATCTCTCACCTTTATCCAATCTAATTAATTTACAAAAGATTTATATTTTTCACAATCAGGAACTTGAAGATATAACACCTCTATCACATTTAATTAATCTACAGATATTATTTTTAGGTAATAATCAAATCAAGGATGTAACTCCTTTATCATCTCTAATTAATTTACAGAAATTAGGGCTATGGGAAAATCAAATTACAGATGTTTCACCTCTCTCTTCTCTACAAAATTTACTTGTACTTGATTTAAGGAGTAATAAAATTCAAGATATAACTTTTTTATCGTCTTTGAATAATTTGCAGGTACTTAAGCTTTATGGCAATAGAAATTTACCCATGAGGTGTCCATTACCTAGAGAAAGCATATGTGTATGGGATTTTAATTGAGTTTTTCTATGTTAGTTATGCTTGAATTTATCCATAAGTTGACTCCAAGTTTTTTGGTTACACTCTTTTTACCTTTAATGGCGCTGGGTAATAAATTTCCCTTTGGTTTGGTACAGGCACAAACTATTGATTTCCAAAATCAAACTATTACAGGTTGTGGTAATCCGGGAAACTCTAATTTCGATTCAAATGAAGTTTTAAAGTTATGTATTGAGGCAATAAATATAGAATTGGAGTTTGGTTCTTTGTGGAAAAACCAAAAATTTGAAGAGGCTAGATTTAAGTTGAAGCAAGCTTTAACAATATGGCAACAACTAGGCAATAAAAAAAAAGAAGGACATATTCTTAATTTGCTTGCAGCTTCTTATTTTGGCTTCAACCAGATAGAGCAAGCCTTACCTTTGTACCAGCAAGCTCTAGAAATTTATCAACAAGTTGATGACCCCGAAGAAAAAATGAAAGCTCTTCGTGGTCTTGGCTCCTTATCAGAGGGAGACAGACACTATCAGCAGGCACTTGATTACTATCAGGAAGCTTTAGCTATTAGTCATCAAGTTGATGATAAATGTAGTGAAGCTGTTTCTCTAAGCAGTATAGGTGGAGTTTACTTAAAAATTGCTCATCCCTACAATAAAGAGCAAATACCTAATATAGATAATCTGACCAGTGGAAGGTCATTAAATGAAATAAGACGCCAAGCATTAGATTATTATTATCAAGCTCTTCCACTCGCTCATATATCCTCCTGTCATTTATTATCAATTCTTAATTCTATTGGAGTTGTTTATCAACATTTAGGGCAAGAGCAAGAAGCTTTAAAGTTTTATCAGCAAGCTTTAACAGAAAGTCGCAGGAGAGAGACAAACGATTCTCAAGCAAGCATTCTTGCCAATATAGCTGTGTTAAAGAGTAAACAAGGTAATTTGCAAGAAGCATTTACTGATATTCAATCAGCCATTGATATTGTCGAAAATTACCGAACATATTTGATTAGTCCAGACTTCCGTACCACTTATTTTTCTTCTCAACAAAATATTTATGAAACATACATTGATATTTTAATGCAACTGCATCAAAAAGACCCCACCAAAGGCTATGATGCCCAAGCATTCTACGCCAGCGAACGTTCCCGTGCTAGAAGCCTAATCGAACTCCTCGCCGAAGCGAATGTCGATATCCGCCAAGGCGTTGATCCACAATTACTCGAACAAGAGCGCAATTTACAAGAAGAACTCGATGGAATAGAAAAACGTAGAATTGAGTTATCCAGAGGTTATTATAGCCAAGCACAAGCCGACCAACTTGAACAAACCCGACAAACGGTTTGGTCTAAATATAAAAATCTTCAAGACGAGATTCGCTTGAAAAGTCCTAACTACGGTGCGCTTCAATATCCTCAACCTTTGACCTTAACCCAAGTCCAACAACAACTCCTGGATAAAGACACAATCTTATTACAATACTCCCTTGGTGAAGAGCGCAGTTACCTATGGGCAGTCACTAAAGATAGCATCACCAACTATCAACTTCCCCCTCATGAGCAAATTTTATCAAAAATATCTGCAAGAAAATCTGCCTCCTGCTGAAGCCTTGCGACAAGCACAATTAGCGATGTGGCAAAGTGAAAATATTGATTGGCGAAACCCTTATTTTTGGGCAGCCTTTACCCTTCAGGGAGAATGGCGTTAAATCCAAATATGCCATTATTATGTAGGGGCGCACCGACGTGCGCCCAGTTTAATTGTATCCACCAACTTATACGTTGAACAGAAGTTGTAACGTGGTTGACAACCCCAGCTATCCTCTAGCTGACTTTCTTTCATGATAGGCTCCCAGAAGAGAGCGATCGCGGCTTAATTGGGATATAAGCTGTCATGCATTTAAATTGGGTATTAGTAGCGAGCAAGATGCTCGCACTACAAGGATTTCACCATTATTGACATTAAGGTTTAAATGCCGAACAGCTTAGTCACAGGATTTGCTAAAAAGAACATGACCCAGAAATTGTCTCTGCACTGCGGAGACAATTAATATCATTTCCGGTCAAACACCCCTAATAAAAACACCTGAAACCTCTGTTATTGCAGCATTGCAATTATGGGCAATGGGCGAAGGTTCCTTCACTACGAACCCATCGCCTTTGCTACTGTTTTCAAAGGAATAAATAATGACAGCGAATTACTTGGTAACGCGATAAAACCATATCTCAAATAAAACGCCTTAGCCTCCTCATTCAGTGCATCAACTACAACCGCAAAAATACCCACATCCTGAGAAATGCGAATCGCACGACGCAAGCACTCCATCAGCAAAGCTTCTCCCAACTTTTTACCCTGCATAGAGGAATCAACTGCCAGTTTTCCCATCCGCATCGCTGGAACCGGATAACGAGGCAATCCTTTCCCATAACTTTTCGGCATCAACTCCCGTTGAATTTCTGACATACTCACCGAATAATAACCCGCAACATTCGGTTCTCCCTCTTCGGGAATGGCTACGAAGGTTTTAGCGATACCCTTTTGATGATTTTGTTTAGCATATTTTTTAAGATAGTCATTTAATTCCGGAACGCCGCAGTCAAAGTTATCCCGGTTTACCGAGTTATCTATCGGTTTAAATATCCATGTCACCTCAAGACGATTCCTGTTTACAAAACAATAGATGCTACACCATTTCTGTCATACAGTTACCCATTCCCCGATTAATTTTGATGCCTTTTAAACGCCTCTTTTAAAACCCTATTGGGTTCAGGTGGATTTTTCAAAGCAGAGGCAAAGATATCCCAGTCTTGTTCATCTAAAACCATGGGTTCTGGAGTCGCTAATTCCTGAGTCGCTGCATCCAGAACAAGTTCAAGTAAATATTCACTCAGAGTTAAACACCGTTTAGCCGCCGCCTTTTCCAGAGTTTTCTTGTGTTGAGGTTCCAGAATCAGCCTGATATAGGTTTCTGGGGTATCAGGGGATTGGTTTCCCTTTGCCAATGACTGTCCCATCATTCCTACCTCTGACACCGATTGTGTTAGAGAACTGTTCTGTGTAAACAGGTTGGGCGAACTATCATCGTGATACCCTGAACCCAAAGATTGAGACGGTGTAAATGCTCTCGTCTCCTCAATGTCCTCAATCGCTAGATACTGATTAAGTTCCTGTTGTTCACTCGGCGTCAGTTCACCTGCTTGGCTACGAACCAGAAGCGTTTGCAGACGCTCCTTGTTTTCTTCAGGGACTTCAATCGTCAGTTTTGGCACGGTATAACCTTTGAGTATCGATTCTTACTGTTATTGTATAACTTATGGGCAGCCGCCCTTAGTGTTGTTCGATTAGTGTTGTTCGAGGGGAGACTCCGGCGGATGTAAGGCAAGTGTAGCAGCGGTTTCAACTGTCCAGTGAACCGTTAAGTTGACTTCAATAGCCAGAAGGTTGGATGGTTCTTTAAAAAAGATTACAAGTTAAACCTTGTCTCTTGTCAGGGAAGATGTGGTGATGAAACTGCCCGTCTGTGGGATTTATCAGCTGCGATCGCAACCCAAACATCATAGATGGCTGCAAGCAAGTGCCAAAGCCACAGAAGTCGCCATTCTCAACAGTCTAGGTCAACTCTACAACGTTAATGATGCATCAACTGCTGAACTAATGAGCCAATTTTATCAAAAATATCTCCAAGAAAATCTGCCTCCAGCCGAAGCCTTGCGACAGGCACAATTAGCCATGTGGCAAAGTAATGTTGATTGGCAAAACCCTTATTATTGGGCAGCCTTTACCCTTCAGGGAGAATGGCATTAACATCTGTTCCTGAAGAAAAAACACTCGAATCCCCCTCTACATTCCCCCACAACGTCATCGGCGGTGGCGCATACGCTGAATCATCCACAGACGCCGCCGAAGTCGCCATCCGTTTTGCCGCATTCCGCATCCGCAGCAGGCGATCCGTATCCGCCATATACAGCGGAGTAATCTCTTCCCGCGCCGCCATCAGCTCATCCAACCCCAAAACAATTTCCCTCGCCCCAGCATGGAACTGCCGCTTAGCTGCCTTCTCCACCATCCCCGCCAACTCAGCCCCCGTACAATTAACCGTGCGAGACAGCAGAATCCGCCATTCCTTCATCGTCAACACCGAGCCATGGCGATAGCGGCGGTCAAATCGTGCTAAATGTAAGTGTAAAATATCCTTACGCTCACCCGCTTGGGGGAAATCCACATAGAAAATCTCATCAAACCGCCCCAAGCGTGTTAACTCCGGCGGCAAAGCATCCAACCGATTCAGCGTAGCAATCACAAATGTCTGAGAAACCTTATTCTGTAACCACGTCAGCAGAAATCCCAGCACCTGGCGCTGCTTCACATCAGCCGGAACACCGGGATCAGGAAACAGCTTATCAAACTCATCCAAATAAACCACAGCCGGTGCCGATGCCTCCACCCGGTCAATTAACCGCCGCAAATAAGACGCACCGCCCGCCGCGATCGCACCCGTATCTACGCTAATCAGCGGAAACTCCAGCATCTTAGCACAGAACTGGCAAACCAACGTCTTCCCCGTCCCCGGAGGACCCACCAGCAACCACCCCTTGGGCAAAGGAATCCCCAACCGCCTAGCCGCCTGAGTGTAATCCCGCTTCACCCCATCAATAGCGTCCCGAATCCGATCCATCCCACCAAAATCCGACACATCGGGTGACGGTGTAAACGCCAAATCAAACTGCTTCAAGCGCTCCACCTTAAAATCCAGCAGTAAACCCACCCCCTTTGAAGCCAAAGAACCACCACTTTTCGCCACAGCCAAGCGCAAACTCATCTTAATCTCCTCAATAGACAGCCCACCTGCTCGTTGCGCTAATGTAGGAACTATCTCTAAATCGACTCCCGATTCAATCTGAGGTAAAAACTGGCGCAGCATCGCCTCTCTCTCCTGATAATCCGGCAAAGGATACCAAACCTCCGGAATCAGGCTCCTAATCACCTCTGGCAGCTCCACGTTCTGCAACCCCAGTAAAATCAGATATATCGAACCCCCCGACCGATCCGAAGCAATATTAATCAGCCGAGACACCACTCGCCCCGCCACCATCCGAGATGGCACATCATCGGCTTCCTGATCCAAAAACGGATGCAAATCTTCTAAAATATAGACTCCCGACCCAGGCTGGTGAGACAAAAACTCCAGCACATCCAGTGGCTGCGATCGCTCCACACCGCACACATCCGAATTCCCCTGACGGGAAACAGACGGCGACAACTCCTGAAAACGCCCCGCTCCCAAATTCCACAAATAACAAGGTAACCCAAACGCGATCGCTAACTCCCGCTCAATCGCCCGAATCACATTCACCCGCTCAATTAACGACGCTTGTAGCGAAACAACATGACAACCCGACTCAATCGCCACAGTAACTTCAGCTAAACTCATAATCAATCCATCTCCAACTGCATCTTCCGACTTGGCTTCCCGACAGACACCCCCGACTCAGGTTGAGTCTGTACAACCAGCGCCTTCAAAACCTGCTCAAAATGCACCAAATCCTTCTCATCCATGCGGCTGCGTAACTCCCCCCCAGCCTTAGCCAGCAACGCTCCGCGCCCATCCTTAGCATCGATGCGTACTCGACCATCAGCCGTAGCCCGCCACTTATAGGAAAACTTGCCATCAATCCGCACATTCCCGCCCTGAGTCGCGGCATAATCACTCAAAGCCTGGGTAATCCGATTCACCCGTGCCAAATAATCAGCTTCATGGTTTGCCATTGACCGAAAGCCGCCCTCAGGCTGCCGAGACGCTGCCACAGAAGCCTCCAACTGTTGCACCTGTGCCAAATCCGCCTCAGCTAATGGCGGCAACCTCTGATCCACCCTAACCCCCAAAACCGTTGCATCAAATTCCATCAGGGGATTATTCTGTTGATCAGCAAGCCTGTACCTTAACCCCTGCTTAGATAGACGATAGGAAGCCCCCTCATAAATCTGCCCCGAACGTAGCTGAATCTGATGAGCAAACCGCTTCAGCGTAGATGCGGCTCGATACTGCTGCCAATAACCCCGTACCTTAGCCATTGAGGATTGCACCGTCACCGATAGCGTTTGCCACCAACGAGTCTTATCTCTGTGACGTTTGCCCAAGCGTTCCCGCACCAATTCCTGTACCTGAGAAATCGACGAATCACGAGACAACGGCGGCGGCTGCATCTGGGAGGTCAACCCCTGCATCAGAGACTTAACCGAAGCCTCCGGCAATCGCTCAACAGACTCCATAACCGCATCCAAACCCTTCTTTGTCGGTTGCCGATTTATCCTCCCTACTGACTCCCCAGAATGATGAGGTACACTTGGATGAATCTCTCCAGGTTCCTTTCGAGTTCTCTCAACTCCTTGATTGGGACTAACCGAAAAGAACCCTTCAAACAGTTCCGGTTGTGCCTCCTTCGTTGATTGCGGCTGATTGTCCTCCCGGCTCACGCGATCGCGCTTAAGTTGCTCCAATACCAACGGTACCATCAGTTCCGCTAAAACTTCTAACTGTGCGTTGCGTTCCTGGCGATTGGGGTGTTTCCCAGTCAAATCCTCCAAAGTTTGAGAATCTCCAGACTCCCTCTCTTGGTTCAATTCAGGCGACATTAAACCATCTGCCATCCCTGACATCCCAGCTTTCGGTTCAACACCTGCCTCCATTTCCTGAACCTTTTCTGGCGTAAACGTAGTTGCCCGCCCCTGTGAATCAACGTGAAGAATTGGCTGACCATTGATTTGAAACGTCAACCCTTCCTGCTTCTCAACACCTTCACCCCTAGACCAGGAACGAATTCCCTCAAATTGCTGAATATGCTCAGGCTTCAAATCATTGACAAAATTCCCCTTTTTATCTTTACCATAAAGCAGAACCTTCTTGCCATTTTCATCCGTCTGAACAATTTGCACATTCGCTGACTCATCCTCTAAATCCCGCTCCAACTCCGGCAAATTCATGTCCAAAAACGTCTTTAACCAAGCTTCGACAAGTTGCTGATAACGTTCCTGGAAAGATGCCGCGTTACCTGGAGACACTGAAAACATAAAACCTCCTGTATAAATTAATGCCTTTCCCAGACTTTCTCCTCGATAGAAAACGGTTTACTTTTACCGCTCATCTGACCTCTCAAACAGAGCCGCAACACTCACCAATGACAGGCGATTAATCACTATCTCCCCACCCCCCTGAAAGAGAACTAACTCCCCATCAAAATACCAAGCAGTAAACTCAGAAACATGGTTGAATGGCACCTCAACTGAATACCCATAATCACCCACTCGACCAGCCAGTAAACCCTGTTGGTCAAATACCTCAACCACTAGGGGAGAATAATCCATGGGCAACGGGGAACAAGGATAAGCTTCAATGACTCGCGCTCTCCACTGGGGATAGCGCAGCAAAACCTCTATGGATTCAATCGATAATCCTTTAAGCAATTGTTCAATCACACCCCTATGACTCTCAAAATTAGACATTATTCAAACCTAGACCACCAATCCAGTAATCGGACTATCTACTGAAATTGCCTCAAACGGGTCAAATTCAGCTAGTAAATCTTCCTTCTTTTTACGTCTTGTGACCCCTAAACCTCCACTTTAAAATGCTTCTGGGACAAGTGAAGAACTAAACCCTGTAGAATTCGTCTCTGTGTCAACAGAACCCTCATAAGCCTCCAGATTAACTTGGGGTAGGGGAAATAATTTCTCAGCCAAAGCGCGACGTTCCTCAAACTGCTCTCGACGCTCGTCATCGGAAATCAAACAATGATTGCGCTCAATTAACCGCCGTTTAATCACATCCCATTTCCCCTCCGACCATTTCTGCTGAGCAATATCTGCTGGCGGCACCTTAATCGACTGCAATACAGGAACGTAAGCTTCTTGACCCCGTTGATAACCCGGATTCACCACAACCGCCCGACCCGTTCCTAACTTCAGAAATTCGGACGGTTCCAATAAATACCGCTTTTGATGGTGGTCAGTCAAACTGCGAGAACGTCCACCTTTGCCTGCACTGCGCGTCAGGCTTTTCGACCGAAACTGAATTTCTTGTTCACCCAAATAGTCAGCAAATAACTTAGCTGATTCCCCATCCTGGGGATTAAACAAAAACTTAGTCGCCGTTCCCCCAAAAATTGCCCGTGCTAGCTCTCGACCATACCCCTTCTCCAACTGAGACAAATTCTGATAGCCTAATATGCCACAAAATCCGTCCTCCCTATTTTCATTTAACCAATTAACTAATTGTGGTAAATATAGAGTTGGTAGTTCATCTAACACTGTTACCAACGGGTCTTGACGAGGTACAGTGCGGGAAACATTCCGCACCACAACCATGTGCAAAATCGCCGCTAGCAGGGGTCCAACAATATCCCGATTATTCCGGTCTAGTCCAAAAACAATCAACTGCTTCCCATCTAAATCCAAAGGTAGCGTCGTCTTGCCACAAAACGCCCCCACAAAGTCTTTCTTCAGGAAACGCTGAAAGATTCGCTGTGCCGTACCCAAAATGCCCGCCACTGTCTTTTCCGAATCCTTAACACTGATAAGCTGAGAAAGGGGTCGGCTCGTCCAAACCTTCAACGTTCCATTTTTCGATGCCAACTCCAGGCGCTGTGGCAACTGGTCGAGACTCAAAATTGCCTGTGCCATCATCAAGTCACAGTATTGAGGAGAGCGTAGCCGTCCCACTGCCTTAGTCAGCATCAAAACGCCTGCTACCAGCGTATCACCCGCTTCGGAGAAAAAGCGATCGCCATTATCCGCTCCCCCCCTATCGAAGTTCCGATTAATCACCTCCGCCAACTGACCCGCCGCTACAGCGTCTTCTTCATCCCGTAAAAAGTCTAGAGGATTGCAACTCTCACTTTCAGCAAACCCCGGTGCAAACACCCGCACATTGTAACCCCGCTTGAGCGCATACGCCACCGCTCGCAGAGTCTGCGCCGGATACTTAAAATCATAAAGACACACTGGAAATCCTTGATCAAACGCCGAACGCACCAACGGATCAATCACTGAGTAGGTTTTTCCCGTCCCCGCACCTCCACACACGGAAATACCCCGCTGTGCATCCGGCACATACAGCGTCGGCGACGCGCTAAACAATCCCCGAAGTGCTTTTTCCCAGCGCCGAGTTGGACGAACTCGCCCCCTTTGAACCCACTCTTGTTCCAAATGAGAGCGGATAAATGCAGGCGTTCCAATAAAGAGTGCCACACTGTTCCGCGCCACATTTTTGATCTGCTTTTTCGCTTTTTTTGCCGCTTTTCCTTTCTCTTGAGAACCCCCCCAATAGGCTGTTGCCACCTTACCCTTTTTAACACCCCAAATATGAGCAGCCACTAAAAGTGCTGTACAACCGAAAAGCACTGCCCCCAAGGGGGAAACAAACTTGTCTTCTAATTGTTCCAATCCCAATTGCAACGACGGCGGTATTTCCTGACTAACTCCAGCAATTTGATACTGAACGACTGGCTTTTTCAATTCTTTTTGAAACATAAGCTTATGGTAAGTAGGTGGACATAATTAACGTAAACGGTGAAGAAGTGGCTTTCGTCGAGGAGCAACGTTATTTGTCATTCTTTCTTTGTAAGAGTTGTAGTCTTGTTCACAAAACTTAATCAGCGTGCCGTTTTTTTTGTCCGACTAATTAGTTGTGCAAAAAACCGTTTTTGTCCCCAAACATTAGCCCCTAATTAGAATTATATCGGCTTTGTCGCTGCCGATTAACTGGCACAAAAGACCCTTGAGAAAAACAAAAGCGATTCGAGACGACAGCCTTTTTCTCCACCTGAGAAACGACTAAACAAGGAAAATCATTGCCATACGCCAACTTTTCGACAGCAAACAACGGGTAATCTTCCAGTAAAGAGCGCTTCAGATACAAACTCAATACCCGCTTACCGTCTGCTGTATACACTACATACAAACAGCCTTGTCTGCCACAACTATTTGGATTATTCAGGTCAAAAATGAAAAGCTTATTTTCACTTTTAACCGTTTGCACCAACATACTCTTGCGCTCCAACTTAGCTCCCGCCTGGGAATAATTCTCTTCAATCACCCGCTCTAACAAATGCTCAGATACAATCGGATCAGCGGGAACAAATCCTTCATTAGCCGACGTAGAGCCTGAAAAAGCCATCCAAATTAGCCCGATACTCACTAAAAACCCCACCCCCAATAAGGTTAGCTTTTTGGGTAAAGCTAATAACTGCCAACGTTCAAAACCTTTTTTCATCACTCATTACTTTCTCAAATCAAGGACAACCCATTGAAGCAACAACCCGTTGATAATTACTGGCAACTTCAGAGCCGTAGGATTGAACCGAATACTCTTGGTGAATATCTGTAGCGGGGGAATCAATTGGCACAGCAACCCCGCCAAAATGCATCTGAGCTATCCGTTCCAGTAAGCGATTGTCGGTAAAATAATCTCCGGTTTTCGGGTCTATTTCTTGAGATGCCACATCAATCAAGTGGCGGGCATCTGCCTCAAACAAATCCTGCTGATCAACGGGTGAAAAATAATACAAAAGCTGCTCTCGGCTCACCGATTCCCCTTGATCAAGTCTGGCTAAAAACTGCTTTCCACCAGACTTTGCCAAGATTTTGGAGCGCACATCATCCCGGTAACTCATAAACTGCATCGCTCCCAAACCACGTCCACAGTAACCCTGGCTGTCACAGGTGAAAACACCAACCGTGTCATAATCCCCCTCAATCTGCGATAGCGATACAGCGAAGGCATCCAGCACTACACCTTGATATCGATTCGAGCAAGAAAGTGTCGGTGGCAAAAATGAACTCAAGCTTTCCGAAGCTACAAACGACTTTCCAATACGACGTTTCGCAGACGCAGATGTACTCGGTTTTGAATTAGGCTGAAACTCACTCGATGAAATAGCTTGCATTTCTGAAATAGCCACCTGAGTTGGTGTTGAAACCACTGAAGGATCTCCTGCCTCTAACTGCCCCAAAAAAATCGAATCCATTTCCTGGTAGGTCATAAAATGCAGAGGTCCAATAAAATACGGAGTACAGCCCAAATCAGGAATTCCGCGCTGGCACATTCTAAAAAACATGGCGCTAGTTGCTGTCCCTGTGGTTTCATCCATATCCCACAACACAACCTTAAAGGCATCGCCAAATAGGTGTCTACCCACAGGTTCTTTCCCACCATTAACCGCTGCTAAAACACCAAAACCGCCTCGGGTTTCCTGATATTTACCGCTGATCCACTGACGCCCTAAAATACTCTCAGTACCAGACAGTTCGACATGAGCGCAGCCTGCTTCACAAGACACCTCAAACCCTTCAATAGTACTGCCCGATATAGTACGTTGGCGCTGTTGTTCTGCGGCTCCAAAAACCACATCCACAATACCCACCCCATTCCCAACGGCGGCTGGGGGATTGGGAAAGTCACTGAATGGCACCTGGCTCAAACCGGGAATGTCTCCAATTAGAGTCCTCTGCCAATCTTTAAACCGCTCAATGGGTGTAATATCGAGATTGGGAATGTCTCTCAATGCATATCCATCAAGGGGCAGATCGGCAAAAGCCAGCTCACCTAAATGTGGCGCTCTCTCCAGAAATTCCCCAATGGTTTGATGCACATTAACCCGACCAACGGCTTGTTCAATTAAATCCTGTACGGGTAGGACTTCCCGAATCGGAAATTCTGCCAAAGATTCAATCCCATCAACCAAACTTTGCAGAGTCTGGAACGGCATTAGACCCAAGGATGCCAAACTCACCGAATCCAAATCCAATCCCACAATTTGACTGATAATATCCAGGTCAAAATTCTCCAGGCTGAACGAATCTTGAAAATCCCCTAGCGCCAAATACTCTTCAGGTTTCTGCCCCTTTGTCCAAGAGCGAGAAGGATCGTACCCTAACTGAGAGATAATATCAGATGAGGCGTAATAACTTCCCGAACTCGCAATCGGCGGCAGGCGATCAAAGGAAATGCTCTGCCAAGAAGGAACCCGTGATCCCCCGAACTCAACCGTCGGCACACTGCTACTGACTGCCATCGTTGGGGACGATTGCGCTACAATTAACAGTCCAGACAATACCAACGACAGAGCCATACCCGTCACGAAAAAGTACAGCCAAACCCATAAATTACGCGATCGCATTCTCATCATTGTTCCCCCTGCAACTCAACAGACGGCTTCCCCCCATCAGAAAAACCCAAATCCTCACCTCTACCCAACTGCTCCAGGCGTTCTACCAACTCCAGAGAAATTCCTGCCTTTTGCCGAGCGTCTTCTAACCGATAAGCAGCCAACAAACTTAAAAACTGCACAATTCGCCGATCTAAAAGACTCCCTGACTCCAACCAATTTTGGCGAATTGCCTCCTGACGCCCCCGCTCTAGAGCCGAAACATCGACCAATCGCCCTGGCACACCGGGCGGAACCACCTCAACCGTGTGATAATCTGGAGGACTCGAAGCCCGAACCACACGAAACACACTCAACCGCCGCTCAAAGGAAGCTGAACGAGTAATCACGGTTAACTGAGCGCTTGTTGCTGACGGTAAGCCAGGAATAGAAAGCGGCTCAATGCGGCGCAAATGCAAAACCCTTGCAGAAGAGGCTTCACACTTCGACTCACCCAACCCCGCCAAACAGCCATCCACATCCAGCACCACCCAAGACGGGTTATCTAGCCAGACTTTTTCAATCACTTCCCCAGTTCTAATAAAACTGATATTGATCCCATACCCCGGTGCAAGCCTTATTTCTGATACCGAACTCTCATTAACCCTCATCTGGCGAACTCCTGTAGAGGCTAAACTCAGACTGGGTACGCCCAAAACCGACACCGAAACAATCCCCGATAGTAGAAGATTTCTAAGTTTCATAACTTCTCACAACGTAAACGACTGATTGACAAAAACCTGCACTCCCGCTCCCGCTTCCACATACCAGAGGGTTTCCATCTCATCCAGCCGAGCGATCGCACTCTGATTACGCTCCATAATTTGCTCTAGAATGGGTGTGGCTCCCCCTTCCAAGACAGCTGCCCAAATATTAGGTTCTGATGTCTGCGATGTGGTTGTGGTGGACGAGATGCCATTAGTAATCGATGTCGAGGTTTGCGATTCAGGGCGGTTGATCACTTCCCCAACCTGGGTGAGAGCGCCCAGTAATGCGGTGGAAACATCCATTGAGGCAATCTCATCCCCATGGTCAAACCAGTCCTGAGCCACCAGCGGTTCCCCTCCAGAGCCGCGCACCACCAAAGCACCGTCCGGCAAGGCATAGTCCCAATCGCCTTTAACCACAGACAAAGCATTGGCTTTCACCAAGCCGTTCTCCGCGACGTTCGCAATCTCAAACACAACCTGGGTTCCTGCTGGGAGGACTTCCACCCCCAATCTATCCAGAAGGGGTTGGTTCAGCGTGACCACAAAACGTCCTTCCGTATTACCTTCTCCTGACCAGATAACCGGAGTCATCAGTTCTCCTGATGCCATTGTCCCCACCGTTGCTCGCCGAATAGGTCTACCTTGCAAAATTCTGGATTCGGCTTCTGCCAACACTCCCTCAGTAGAGGGCGGTAAGGTTTCCACCGCCTCGGCTATGACAACAGACTCCTGGGGCAAAACCGGATCAGCCGATGGCATCGATACCCGTCTCATCTGCCCTTCTTGAGACAGTTGTACCCCCTGTGCCTCACCGTTTTCAGCCTGCACTTGACCGTAACTGCCCAACTGTGCCAAAGTAGTCCAGCGTTCCATAGGATCAGTCGGCTTAGGGCTTGGGGTCACCTCAGGTTGCACCTGAGAACGAGGACTCGACGGGGCTGTCGCCATCGTTGGAGTAGTCACCTGAGACAGAGCGGATGACCGCCTGGGCTGAGGACGAGGAGCAGTCGCTCTCGCTACCCTTCGCCGGGGCGCTGGCGCTGGTGGTGGTGTTCGACGAACGGGCGCTCTCTGAGGAGTCTGTGCCTTACTCTCTGGGTCTTGTTCCGTTTCCCCAGGTTGAACCCCATCCCGCTCATCCTGAGAACGCTGCTGGCGTGCTTCATCAATTTTCTCTAACTCTTCCGCCTGCTGCGACAGAGCCAGTTCGGTTTTAAGCTTACCATTAGGATTGCCTTGTTCATCCGCCATCACTTTAGGAGTGGGCGACGGTTCCGGCTTTGAAGCCGTCTGGGGTGAAGGTTGTATTCCATCCATAATCGGACTCAAAACCAACCCAGCACAAACGAAGACTACCAGTAATCCTGATCCAACCAATGCTCCTTTAGACCAACCCTTTTGAGACATGGGCTGGGGTTCGGGTTGGGTCTCATCAAACAGCTCCTCAACCGACAAGATGGGGCTATCGGGTTCTAGATTATTCCCATTCTCAGGTTGAGTCGATAGTTCCGGTGATACAGCCGCCGGATTGGATGGATCTTCTTCCTCAAAACCAATCAGTTTCGCTAAGGATTCTTCGCTCCAATCATCGACTTTATGGGGAAACTGATCAACAGAATTGTTTTGGGAATTCTCGACCTCACTATTACCATTGTCGGGTATTTCTTGAAACTGAACCATCATCAAAGCTCCTGTTGCTGTAAATCTCGAATAGCATAAATTTCCAGTCCACTTGTCCGGATGGCTTGAACAATTTGGGCTACGCCTTGAAGATGAGATGCATACTGAGGAGGGGTTACGGCTCGAACAAATACATCCTTATTAAAGGCAATGGTTTCACCCAAAACATTGGTATTATCTACAACAATTAAGTTCGCCACAATTGGCACTCGCCACTTTCCCGACTCAATTTTCACCGGATTACCAATATCAATGGGGACAAAAATCACTTGCGTATCCCCTTGAAAAACACCAGCTGGTGTCAGACGAGCCACCTCCGTAAGAAACTCTTTGCGAAAGTCTTCACTCAACGCAAATGCTGCTTGATAGGCAGGTGTTGTCACCTTGCCATGACGCCCCTCAGGGGAACGGATTTTCACGCCCTTATCTTTTATCTCCTGACCCCCTTCTGCCGGAGATGGCACTGTCCCTTCCCACGTCATTAACATTGCCAAGGTAGCGCGAACAAATTCCTGAATTACTTCTGGCGTTCGCTCAAGAGAACCTAGGGGGGCAACATGAATAGAGGAGCCATCTGCCATTTGGACTAAGGTGGGTGCAGGTTTATGGCTGAGATTTTTATAGGTTAAATACTGCAAAAAATCCACACCAAACCCTAAAACATGGAGTCCAATGGCGGACAACGTAATAATACCCAAAAGGTCACTAGACGAAAACCGTGCTTCCTGGGGTGAACTGAGAAAGCGCAGTCGATAATTATTGCGTTCCCTTGCTTTCATTGTCTGCTTAATTTATCGGATTAATGTTTTCTGAACGTTATAGGGGAGCAACCGTCCTAAACCAAACGTAGCCAGGGTTGAAAGACTATTGAAAACTGCCATCCCTCCTCCGGCGGCTAATGCTAGGGATAAAAGGGGAGAAATTAGCCCAGTGGCAAAGGCAAAAATCATCGGGTCACTATCCCCAGCATTCAGAACCATAACGGCAACTAAGCCGTTGATAATGTTGAAAGAAAGCTTGACCATTCCCACGGAAAAAAAGCCAGTTAGCCAAGCAAAAATTGCTTTATTGCCAACGGGTAAAAGTGACCCGCCCACCGCTAACGGACCTAATAACCCCGTTAGCAACATAGAAATCTCGACAATCCATTGGAAAGCAATGCCAAATGCAATCAACCAACCGCGAACAGCCATCTGCAAAATATTGGTGTTAAAAATCTCACCTACATTGAACCGTTCCAGAAATCTCTGAAAGCGATTTGATGGAGAGTTATCCAAGTTCCCAGAGATTTGTTGGGCTTGCTCTTTGGCATTCTCCAGACAAGAGAGTTGCTGTTCTTGGTCAGCTATTGCCGCGCATTGGTCAAGCAAGCCTCGCGCTGCATCCTCAGCCCCAATTTCCTGAACGATCTGCCGATATGCTTCCTCTAAGCGAACGGAACTAGAGGTAGATTGCAAAACCGTTTGATTCGCTTGGTTAATAATACCGCGCACCTGCAACGTACAGGTGGCTAAAAGTCCCCCATCATTTGCCAGTAGCACCACAACAACTAGGGGCCAGATAATCTCTGAAAAGGATGATCCGGTTCCATCCTCCAACAGAGTCTTCGCCCACTGCACTGCCCAAATCAGCAGCGTTCCTATTGCAAACAGTACCCCTAAATTAGCGATCGCGGCATACAAACCGCCACTATTGCCCAGCACATCCTGCCAAAGCTGATCCATTGCAGCGGCAATCGACTCAGCGGCTAAGGCTCCATCGGAGGTGATTTTGGCGGCACTTTCACCGGAATTGGGATTAATCGAGGCAACAATGAACGGAATTAAAACAACCATCATCAACTCTGGACGCTTAGAATAAACCGGCTTGAGAGGTGATTCTCAAATTGCTAAACCCGACACCCACCCGGTCAGCATTCTCAAGTTGGGTTTGACCGTCGAGTGTGCGTGAGATATTAGTAAGCTGGGTATTCGTTTGTGCCTGTTGCTCGTTACTTTTGAGTAGGTTCGACTGCACACTGCCCATCACTTTTGCCGTTTGAGCATTCTGAATTGCAATCTGTTTCATCACATTTTGGGTCACTACCTCGGTTTGAGCCAGATCACTGGCTTGTTGCACCGCATCAACCGCCTGCTGGGTCTGCTCATAAACAGCTTTTTGCTGCTGCTGACCCTCCTGACTCAAAATGCCAGCAGCCGAGGCTCGAGTGGTCTGACGGTCGATCTCATTCGCCGCGCGATCGCCCGCATAAATTGCACCTTCAGAAGCCGCCGCCGCTTCTTCAGCCGCTTGGCGGGTTTGACTCGGATCGGGCAACCCCAGCACGCCAGCCGCATCACCAACAATCCCATCAAATTCCGACCCTAACGCCTCCGTCAATGCCTCTGCCTTATCTTGTAAAATACCATTGGCATAGTTCTCAATTTCGGCAATTTGCTGGTTGAGCCAATCAAGCAATCCAGACAGGGGATTAGAATCTACCGTTGCGGCTAAAGCCGGGGGAGAACTCATTGCCGATAAAACCAATGCAACGGCTAACGTTGCAGCATAACGTCCCTTGTTCATAACGGTTCCTCCTTTGTTACTATTCAAGAAGCGCGAATTGAGGCGATCAACTCGCGAGAAAACTGATTAAGTCCGACAAACTTATTGCCATGGCGCTTCATCGCTGCACTTCGCATTGCTTGTTCGTCGGGATTATTCGCCACGGCTGCCAAAAGCACGTAACCGGGATAGTATCGGGCGGCGGTGTAGGTTCCCCTGTCATCCACCAGCCACTGAGAGTACATTCCCTCTTTTTTCGGGAAAAAGCTCTCCGAAGCATTCCGGGCAATAACCTCCTTGGGATACTTGAGAATCTCGACAAAACTATCCACCGCTGTCGGTTGAATCCGCCCCACCAAGCGCGTGGTCATATTCTGAAAAATCTTGGCACCCCCTGGAGAAGCCGCTATAGTATTTGGGTCTTGCCCAGAAAGAATTACCCGGACGCCTGCCTTAGCCCCATTCGCACACAGTCGTGCGACTAAATTTGAAATCGCGTCATATTCAAACAGGATGGGACTCTCATCAATGAAGAAAATTGAAGCTGGAGATGCCAACGCCCGTCGCAACGCCGCCGAATACGCCGAAAGCGAAAGAATGGCAGCATCATCGTCATTGGAGAGATTCGCCAGTGCAAACACCAGTAACTGTGCGTCGGTGCGGAACGTAGACGGACGGCTAATCGCTTTGCCCACGCGACTTTCCATCCAAGACGAAAGCCGCAGCTTAATTTGCTCCATCGCCGTTCGGATCTCACCGCTGTTTCCATCCAACTCCAGCCGCTCATAAGAGCAAAAGGGTACAAAGTCGCGCAGGGTGGGCATATTCTGCCACTCTTGGCTACCAAAACCAGCCCGATAACTCATCCCATAGCGATCGCGAATCAGTTCGTCTTTAAAGAAGCCATCAATCGCTAACGTCAGGATGGATCGCACAGTGGACGAAAACGCCTTTTCCCTAGCACTCTCCCCAGCTTTTGCACCAACCACCATCACCATCAGTGCTGACACCAAAAAATCCTTATAATCTTCAAAGCGATCATTCTGGTCTTTTGGTGAGAGCTGGGAAAGGTCGGGCAGCTCAAACAAATTAATCGCCTCTGAACGAACGTTGAAATAGCTGCCGCCGACAAAGTGAGTATAATCCGTAAACGTACTCGTTCCATCCGGTTTGGGATAGTCCATAACCACCACCGGAAGACCATGAGCCAGTGCTTGGGTAAGGATGCCCGAAGCCATCACGGATTTCCCGGATCGGGTTGTGCCGAATAGTGCCAGATTCTTGTGCTGTTTGAACAGATCCAGATAAATGGGTGTCCCGCCTTCATCAGCAACCAACTCTAACCCCCACTCATCAATCGTGCGCGTCTTGACCAACGGCATCAATCCTGGCACCTCGGAGGTGAGATAAACTTGCCTTCTGTTAAACGGTTTCGCCAGGAGCTTCTCCCAATTAATGGGAAACGTTTGCACCCAGACACGCCACGGATACTCTTGTTCCCTAGACACCCACGCGGGTCGTAAAAACAGAGACTCCAGAAAACGGCACGCTTCATCAAGGGGTCCCAATCGGGTTCGGTGTACCAGAAAGGTTACAGCGGTGTGAAAGGGTACTGCCCCTTCGTACAATGCTTCTTGGGCTTCAACGCCTTTTTTGATATTCAGATGTGCCTTAACGTCAATGGAATTCTTATCTGCCGCCAATACCGTTGCCGTATTAGCCTGTTTAGTCAGGCGCTGCATATTGGTTTTGACCAGAGCCTCATTCGCTCGCGTTAGCTGACAAAAAACCTCGGTATCCCAAACGCGGTCTTTTGCGATCACCTCCCAAAGATACCGCAACTGTGCCTCTTTATCGCGCCAGCCTGCGGGCTTATCCACAAAGGTCAAAACTCCGACATACTTGCCATTCGCTTTAACCCAGCGCCGTTGAGCAACTGGAATGGGTCCTTCAACCAAAAGCGTCAGGGGTGATAGCTCCGAATGCACCTCCTCTCGTAACCCACGTTCACCCAGTACCACTACTTGCGGCACTTTGATGGGCGGTGTACTATTGAAGCGCTGCCAAAGAATTTCCCACAGTTCCTCATCCGTCAGCGCCCGAATCTGCAAACCAATTTTATTCGCTAGTAACTGTTCCCACTGCTGAAAGCCATAGGCATAAGCGGAAGTAAACAGCCGCTCCATCCGCAGAAACTGTACCTTATCCAGTTCACCTGTAAAGCGCCGCCAATACCGCTCTAATTTCGCCAAAACCTTTTCAATCGTATCATGACTCCCGGTGGTATCTGGCTCAACGGTATAGGTGCAATACAGTCGCAACGTCTTGGGCTTGCGTAACCCCAGCCGAGTCAGTTCCTGCACTCTAGCGCGTTCTGAGAGTGTCAGAAATTTCAACTCAACCGTTGGTGCAACAGCTATAAGCTGTTTAAGTTGTTCTTGCCTAGACACATCCGTTGTGAAGGATGATAAATGAATCGTCAGGTGTTCCGAGGGCGGAAAATCCTTTAAACCTGCTGACAAGGCATCAAAAACTGGCTCAATTTCATCCGCACGCAGAGTGGGATGGATGCCCTTACACTCAAACCCAAACTGGATAGTAAAATTGTTTTCACCTTTACGAAGAACATAAGCACCCACCTTGCGCCCATCCAGCTCAATCCGCAGCATAGTTACTAGGGAAAAAGCATCTTCAATCGGTGTTCCTTTGCGCCGAGTGCTGCCGTCGTGGATTTGACGAGCGCCTATTTTTGCCTTGCCGGAGGTGGGTCTTTTCACCTTCACCTGAGCCGCTTTTTTTGCTCTATTAGATTGTACAAGAGAGAAGAGTTGCATGAAAATCCCCCAATCTACGATCGCTTTTTGCTGTTTCTATTTCGCTGCCTATGCAGCAGTGGGCGATACAACCCATACCCGCGAACCCAGTAGGGAGTGCCAATGAACTTGGAAAGAAATCGCCAAGGTTTACTTCCGGTAAGTACCCACCAGGTTGCCATTCCCCAAGCGGCTAGCAGTCCCGTCCACAACCAACTCAAACCCAGCAGCACTTTAAAAAGATAGTATGCCCCTCCAGCAATTACTGCCCATGGAATAAACTGATCCGCTGGCAATGGTCCAATATTCGGCTTGTTGCCTAGGGACTGATTGACCTTTCGGAATGACTTTTCCATTGCCATTAACCCGTAATCAGTACAGAAACGACGTCAGCTACGGTTACGGCAATGACAATAATTAAAGGAGTACGGGCTAAACCTTGCCAGTCTTCATCTTGTCTTGCCGCGTTGATAATCCGTACTAAAGCAATCCCTACATACAACAAGAACAAACCCCGCAACACATTAAAAACCAAAGGAATAACATCCCCAGCATCAGGGAACTGACTACCTAACCAATCTTCAGCCGACTGAAAAAATTGAGCATTCGCCGGAGTTGCCATGCATTGGAGAATAAACAGCCCTCCTACAGTCAGCAAAAGGACGCTTTGCCAGCGGTAACGCCGATTGATTTGGTGCATCCACCTGAGCAGACTACTAACTTCTTTGTGCCAAACTAAATAACTTACGGCTGAGGCTCCAATTGCTGCCGCCGCCACACTGAACGTGCTAGTTGTGACCACTAAATTTGTGAGCAGCGCTCCCGATGCGCCCAACATTAACCCGGCTGTATCTTCTTTAAGAGAAGCCTTTTTGGTTCTGTTACGAATAGCTAGCGTCATATCAATGCCTCTTTTTCTCGAAACAATTGCTGATATTCTTTTAATACCAAACCGGATTCCCTTAAAAAATCAATCGCACCAAATAAGTCTCAAGATAGAGGGATAGAGTGAACAAATACCTGAGCGTTGGATGAGTCTCATAGCAAGAGTTTAGCCTGTCCAAACTTGCGTTCTCTTTCCTAAGATAGAGAGCAAAACGTGTAAACTTAATAAAACTTAATCTTAAAAACATGACCGACCGACAAACACCACCACCTCAACCCGCTAACCATTTTTTAGAACGAATTGACCGTCTAATTAACTGGGCTTTAGTCATAACGCTGTTTTTGGCAACGGTGTTAGTGATACCCACAAACGTCCGCCTGGGATTAGTCCTGCTAGTGCTTCTCGGCATCCTTTATCCTGACAACAAGCTTCCCCCAAGTCTTAAACTAGCTGCCACCGTACTCGGATTAATCCTCATCGAAGTCGTTCTTTAACCCCTATTCCACTCAAACAGAAGTCGCTATCGCTCTTTAAAACGTGACAAAAATGCCCCCGACCCTATTAAGCGGTCAAGGGGCAACTATTACGTTTAACTGCTTCACGATGAATAGTAGCGAACTAGCCTTCAAACATCTGCTCAAATCTGCCAAAATACCATCGCTGAACTTCAACTCAAAAACCCTGATCCAAACGGCAAAACAGTTCAAGATGGGTCGGCAGCGAATTGCAACTGCCACACCTTATATCGCGGCAGAATTCGGAGACCGAGCTACGGGACAATTCAACTGGGATAATATCCCTGCCTCCATCATTCTGGATCTGATATTTGCCACTGACTTTGCCATTAACTTCCGAGGTTGGCACATTGCCATCGACGTTACATCTAATCCAAACACCTTAGACGATAAACAGGCTAAATTAAATAACGTCGAAGCTAACAGCGGACTCAAACACCTCCTGGATGCCATTGGTATCGACCATTCTGTTGTTTGCTTGGTCAAAATTCCCGGCAGTCGAAAGCCTAAAATCCAACCGAATATCCAAACACTCACTCAACTCTTACGTCAGGTCATAAAAGGTTCATTGCAAGTCGGAGAACTTGCCCTCTAAAAAATTAGCTATCTTCTGACCAGTTATCAGCTCACTGGTCAGGAGAAAAAAGCGCCTATCGGCGCTAGGGAAGTGAAACAAAAAATAACCAAAGAGGTACAACCATGACTCTAGCGACAACCAGCATCATGGACTTAAACCACATCCAGTTAGTCGGTCGCGTTGGTGCTGACCCTGAGGTGCGTTACTTCGAGTCAGGCGCCACCAAATGTGCGTTGACTCTTGCCGTTGATAAGCGACAGCGTCACAGTGAAAAACCCGACTGGTTCAACCTGGAAATGTGGAGCAAAACCGCAGAAGTGGCTGCCTCCTACGTCCGTAAAGGAAAGCTGATTGGTGTTTCCGGGTCTTTGGAAATCCAACGCTGGCAAAATCCTGAAGACGGTTCTGAGCGCTCCAAACCGATTATTCGGGTTAACCGCTTAGAATTGTTGTCACCGAAACAAGATGATAACGATTCTAGCTCAACCGATAGCGATAACAACAGCGACTTAGACGACGACTGCCCAATCTAGGGGCAACAAGCGGGCATCTACCCCAGATGCTCGCTATTCAAAAGCCTATCGGCTTTTTTTTGTGAAGTCAATTAATAAGGAATTTACCTAATGAACACTGCAACTCTTGGCGCACAGGTGACCGAAGCGACTGAAATTCGCTACACCATTGACGGTGAACGGAAAGTCGCTGTATTTAAGGTTGTGTTTAAGAGCGGGTGGGGAGACAACCAGCGTCTAGAACCGTTGAAAGTGCTGGCTTGGGGCAAACAAGCTGATGTTGCCCAGCAGTTAGCCGTCTCTCAAGAGGTAATTCTCAATGGCTATCTCTCTATGAATGTCGTCGAACGAGATGGCTTTAAGGAAAAGATAGCCCAAATGACCGCTCTTGGCATCTTCACAACAGCAACGGCTACTGAAGAAATGCTAGAAGACGAACCGCAAGCTGCCTAACAGCAACCCAGATTCGGCTAGAAAGCCGGATCTTTTTTTATGAACTACGACGACTTACTTCGTTAAAGTCGTCGTTTCTGACGTTTCTTCGCCCCTAGTTGCTTCATGCTTCCGCAGTCAGTAGAGCTAGGCGACTCCACGTCTAAAGAGGCTCGTTCCAAACCCCTTGCCCAAATCTCATTAACTTGGGCAGCATTAACATCTCTATCCTCAACATGATTACAGTCAGGATTAGAGCAAACATGAACTCTATCAGCTAAAGTCTTAGGCGTTAATTCCCAACATTTAGCACACCGTTGACTTGGCTTGAGCGTTTTAGTTGGTGACTCGACATAGAACCCGCCTGCTTCAGTAGCTTTGTAGGTTAATAAATCACCGACTATGCTAAACCCAACGTCGAGAATAGACCGATTTAACCCGGCTTTCTGTCTCTTTCGCTTACCCTTCTTGGCTTTTCGAGTCATGCCCTTGACATTTAACTGCTCTCCAGCAATTAGGCTATTACCGCTAACTATCTCGCTGGTTGTTTTGTGCAGCCAGTCTTCTCGTTGTCGGGATATCTTACCCTGAAGCTCAGAAATCCGCTTTTGTTCTTTTTTCCATCGTCTCGATCCCTTAACTTTTTTGTTCCTATTAGGTGGTCTTTTGCGTCTTAACCGCTTTGAGACTACCTTAACTTTTTTGTGTCCCTCTTTAATAAAATCGGGTTTAGCAATTTTCTCGCCAGTTGAAAGCGTCACCGCGTCTTTACAGCCAAGGTCGATTCCGATTGAACCCGTACCTGTTTGACGGATTGGGTTGCACTGCACAGTGATTGACGCATACCACTTACCATTTCTGAAAAAGATTGTGCAGGTTGTTGGAGTTCCCCAAGTCCTAGCTTGCCCCCGCATTTGAATCTTTAAACCAAGGTCTCTTAGTTCCAAGTAACCGTTTTTACCGTTAGATAAAGCCTTCCAACCTGCTTGGTCTGGATATGTCCAGCCACTATACCGCCGCTTGGCTTTGAACTTTGGATACTTGGCTAATCCTTGAAAAAATCGCTTATAGGCAAAATCAACCCGCTTTAATGTAGCTTGTAACGTATGAGAACCTAATTCGGCATACTCAATCCAAACTTTCTTAAACTCAGGCAAACAGTTTTGCTGCTCAAGATAATTAACGGAATGACCAAAGCGCTTGTACTGCGTCCTTCGGTTAGCCATTGCCGCGTTATAGAGATCGCAGTGCATTTTTCTCGCCCAATGAAGCTGGTCAAATTGAGCCTTGTTTGGGTAAATTCTATAGGTCACTCTACGTGTTTTCATGCCTAGATTTTACCATAGAAATTTAACAACTGCGGACTATTTAATTCCTAGTTTGTCTGCTATCCTTCCCCGACTTACTGTCGTTGAAGTCGGGGAATGCCGCAATTAATTTCAAGTATCGCGACCGATAATTGTGTTTGTTCATTCGCTTGGCACTCTGAACCGTCCACTGTTTGATAGGCTGTAGCATTGGCACGTTTTTCAACAATTTCTGATAGCGATGAAGTCCCGTCAAAGACGCGATTTCATCAGCTAACTCCTTGCAGCAGCTTTTTGGATAGCGAACGACTTGCTCTTCAGCAAAACGTATGACCATCCAATTCCCTTTCAGAAAAAACGTATTGCGATAGCGATCACGCCAGTCATCTATTGAATGAGTCGCACGGTTATTTTGAAAGCTAAACGGCTCATCTACCTCGATGTCCCAACATAGTCCAAGTTCAGGAAACATTAGGGCAAAGTCAACACTGTAGAAAGCATCCTGGTTGGGAATAGGAAACCTTAGTTGAGTGTGAATGCGTTCGCCAAAATATTGTCTCAAAACCGCTCCAAATGTGGTTTCGCTAGCCCCCAGAGGTGCATCACTTATCCCATCAGGCTGTCTAACTCGTCCAGCTAGCAGACCTGTTAACTGAAAAAGATAATCGCGTAGCTGTTCAGACCGACAGCAATCCTCTTCATGAGGAGGTGAGTATTTTTGTCGAAACCTTGAAATCAACTGAGGATATAAAATAACAGGATAACTCATGGTTTGGCAACTTTATGTATTGTAAGCCAATAAACGCCTCAACGTCATCAGTCATAATTGAGACGTTTATTGTTGGTATTCATGACTCAAATTTTCGTTTGGAAACAGGTTCAACCCACAACGCACAGAATCCTGAACTCACCTTTCTTCCCCCCAACGACAACGTTACACCCAGATTTTTCACATCTTGTTGGCAAACGGGTAAATAATCCTGATTCCATTCATACAAGTCACGCGCCTGTCTTCCTTCCTGAGATTTCGCCCAACGCAACAGCGCTGCATCATCAGCGGTCAGACGCTCTCCAGCAACATATCCACCCTTCAAAAACGAGGGAACCGTCATTCCCCCCACAAATCCCACTGCCAGCACCACCGCCGCCGCCACCGAACCCGGAACAATTCTTTGCCAAAACGAAGTCAGTTCCTGCCTGTGAGCTTGACGAATCAAACTAGCCGCCGCCTCGGAAATCGCCGCCTCCTGTCGCCGTACAATCTGCCCCTCACACAACTCCAACGCGCCGACAACCTTTGCCGCCCACCGCTTAAACATAGTATCTAACTCGGCTGGCTTTTCGTTAAGCAGCACCTGAAGGGAACCCGTTGCCAAGAGAATCACAAACAACGGGTCGCTGTAGTTTGTGTAACCCGTGCGGGCAACCAACTCAAAAACCTTGCGTTTGAATTCTTCAGACTGACCCTCAATCAGCTGATCTAAAAGTGTCTTGCTTTGATGAGAACCTTCCCCTTCCTCAAAAAACTCCTCTGCCAGCTCTGAACGTGCCACCAATCATTCCCTCCCTCAAGCTACTTGGTCTTTTTCAATAACCGAGTGGTCTTCAAATGCCTCTACAGTCACTAGACCTGTTTTCTCAATAGCGTTATAAGCCTCTTTCATGAAATTAACCACCCGCTGCTTGGATAAAATGGGCAAATGCTGGCTGTCCTTCCGAATAGCATCAGCAAACGTTAATTGTTTTTGGTCAATCAAATTGCGTTCCATTGAACTCAGTTTGGGAAACTCTACTTCCAGGACTGAGTATTTCTTCTGAAGTTGCTTCAACTCGTCATACAACTTCAAATGCTCCCAGTCATCGCATAGCCCCATATTCTTAACAAAGACATGGCAAATCTTTCCCTTAAACTCCTGTAAAGTTTCCAGGAAAAGCTTAATACTATCATGACCGCCCGTACACAAGAACCACTTATAAATTTGAACGTTGTATTCCTGGGCAATTTCTGAATCAATCAAGCTATTTCCCTTAATCCAATCGGTCACCATCGGATAGACCTGGGCGGGAAGATTCACAAAAACAGGTTTCTTCAATGATAAGTTGAAAATCAAATCGACTTCAAAAGACTTCTTTTCCTGTTCGCTAAAAAAGACTTGATGGCAGTTATCCGGATAAAAAGCTCCCACATCGGGATTGGTTCTATCTGATTCGACAAACTGGAAGTCTAACTCTTTATCCAAACAATACTGGAGTAATACCCGACAAAATAATGATTTGCCAACTCCTCCTTTTTCGCCATCAATAAAGTGAATTTGTGCCATTTTTACCTCTCAAATGAATGATTATCAGAAGTTCATGCGTTTAGATACTTTCTATTTTTGCTTACAAGCCACTTGCATCAAACTCAAGAGAAGCTGCCTGAGAAAAAGCACCCCACGCTCCATCTGATGGTTTTGATAAACCTCTCCGAACTGCCCGAGAGGAAACGACTTCTTGCTGATAAGAAACTAACTCCTCTGGCTTAAGCCCAAACGCCTGCCGTAACTGTTCAATTTGTCCCTCCAAACAGAAAATAGCCTCTTGCGCGGCGGCGGCAAGTTCTGCCTGATTTCTCACACCAGTTGCTTGATAAGCAAATGGTAACCAATAGGCTCTAATCGCCCTTAGCACCAACTCATTTGGAGACACTCCACTTTTGAGATAATCAAGAACAACACTATCCGGCGTATCTGCCATCGGCTGGAACCGGAACAAAATATCCCGTCTTTTACGCACTTGTGGCTACCTCCGTTGACTCACGCAAAGATTCGACTAAAGACTGACCAACAATGCTTTGGAAATAAAGGTACATTCCATAGGCATCGCTAATTCGATTACCCAGTTCTGCATCCCGTAGGTTGGGAGGCAGCTCTACACCATGCCAGATCACATCCACCCCGGCAAAATGCTCTTCCAAGTCCCGTTTGAGATAATCGGCTGTCCCTCCTGATAAAATCACCTCATCCAGATCTCGTGGCAGTACTTCCCGCAACCAGCTTCGCAGCGCCAGGGCATACTCTGGACGACATTCAACAATTGCATTAGTCAGCGCCGCCATTTCCTCTTTGCGTCCCTCACGGGTTACCGACTGCAACAGAGGTTGCAATAGCTTCGGTGAGGGTTGTTCTCCACCAAGGGCGATCGCTCGTGCTAACCTTCCCGTATCCAGACCCGATGTGCGGCTATCTACCATCTCCACCAACCGCACAAATCCAAAAGAAGAGGTCACACGCTTGCCAACTTGTCCCCGTTCTGAAACCAGCACACTGGCGTTCCGGTAGCCCAGCATCACTACTGCACAAGTCTTGCGTTTTAGAGCCATTCCCTCCGATTGCGTCCGCATCAAATAGATTCCTGCACCTTCGGGCTTACAATCAAAGTGCGTTAGCTTTACCCTCAACGTTCCATCCGGCGTCTCAAACCGCTCTAGACCCGAAGCAATCATCGCTTCCAATCGACTAGCATTCTCGTATTCCCCCGGTGGCAGTAGCGCCGCGAGTGCCACTTTAAACCGATTTCCTAAGCCCAGAGATGTTGCTGCCACCCAAACGGCTGCCAATGTTTTGGGATAGGCTCGCTCGTACTTAAGTTGAGACAACCCCGCATTCCCATGGAACCGCTTTGCGGCTAGATAACCTACAGCATAATAGCTTTCGTCAACTTTAACCCAAGCCCTATCTTGTGGTAAAGCTTCTCCCATGTCTAGGCTTAGTCGCTCGTAGGCATCAACGGATGCGGCAGGTACACCAATTACTTCTGGCTCCATACATAACACAGTAGGCTCTCCATTTTTGCCCATATAAATCACTTTGGTGAGAGAGCCACCAAAATCCAAGACCAGAAACAAATCCGGGGGTTTTGGCTTTCGACCCATAACGAAGCTCCTTTCTATTCAACAGTAATTTCACTCAATGGGAATTGTAAAAACCTTGAAAAGACTTCATTGGATTTTCCTCAAGTTCTCCTCAAGGCTATTGTTATTCCTAGCAAAGAATCCCAATAGACTACCATAACCCCTCAGACATAGCGCTCAGTTTAACCTTATCTCCAAGCCAATTTAATCATCTCTCTCTATCAAATGGATGAATTTCATTCACGAAAAATCAACGAATTGAGGTTGATGTTCTCTCTATCTTGTGAAGGATAACTCTCTACAGCTACTTGAGGAAGATTCAGTCAAGTTCTTCCCAAAGAGGGTTTTCATTGAGGCTATCGCCCTACCTCAAATGCAGTGATTGAGGTAAAACCATGGCACATCCCGGTGTAAATATCTATTCGGGCAGTTGTGACCCGCTCGGTGCGGCGCTGACATTTCCCACAGAATTCAGCTTTAAGAAGGGAAAAATCTTTCAGCACTATCCAATCACCGACAAGAGGGGAACACTATACCGAGACGCAGAAGGTGCCTATCAGACTTTGAAGAAGCGCTATCCTCAAGGTTCGCCAAAACGACTGGAACTGTACATCCGCATCGCCACCGCGAAGTTCAAACAACATCCCCAACTGGCAGAAGCGATCGCCAAACGGGGTGGCATTCCCTGGCTCCAAGAGTGCCGTCACCAAACGGGCGCTCTAACCAAACGTTTTCAGTGGTGGGAAGGGGAAGGTACTAATTCACCGATGATTCGATGCCTTATTGAGGCGTATCGACGATACCAATGTTCTGTTTTAGCTCAAAGAGAACCTGCTCCTAATCCAATTGTTGAGCTAGAAGAGGGTGATGTCTTTGTCTTTGGTTCAAACGGGAAAGGCATACATGGCGCTGGCGCTGCACTTCAAGCCTTTGGACAAGAGTATCACCTTGAGTTGGTTAACCGACGGCAACCATGGCAACCTGGAGAAGAAGTTATCGGCAAATGGGCTATCTATGGTAGACCAAGGGGCTACCAAGAGGGTCATGCTGGGGCAAGCTATGCTATCGAAACCAAGACTGACTGGCGGCGAAAGCAATCAACTCCACTATCCGTTATTCGTGTCCAGATTGAGGAGTTGGTAACTTGGGCTAACCAACATCTTGACCGTCGGTTGCTCTGTACGGCAATAGGCTGCGGTAAAGCCGGCTATTCCACAGAAGCTATTGCCTCCCTTTGGCTGGAACTGGAGCCGGAAATCCCACCCAATATCTTACTAGCTCCTTGTTGGAGAGACTATTTCAAGCAGCAAGGTTCCGTCTGAACTATTGCCCGACAGAGTATATCTGTTGGGCTATTTTTTTAGAGCGTTAAAAAAGAGCGCACCGTTCCCCACCTAAATCTTCCAAGACGCCGCATTTAAGTCAAAAAATTCATTTTGATACATCCCAAGATGAGGGATAATTGAGGGATTAGTGAGGGAAAATCCACATTATTTCAGGCTATTATAAGTGAATCTGCTAACTTATACGGCAAAATAATACCCGTTGGTTGTTCACGATTTCGACGAATTTTCCTCAAATAACCCTCACACTCTTCCTGAGAGAGCAACGCTCGGCTTTGGTGCTAGATTGAGGAACAGGTAGCCTCCGCCGTAGGAGCAAGCCAAGTGTTTGTTCCCACATTTGGATTCCAAACCCTGAAGGGGAAAGGTATTACTTGGAGTTAGCGATCGCGCCTCTATAGGTTTTGTTACGCTCCACTGTATATTTTCTATGAAAAACACTTGCTAGTGCAGCGCAGCAAAAATACTTGAGTCGCTCAAAACTGCACCCCTCGGAGCGTCGCCAGTCCAGTGCGGACACGATCAATTGGTTCACGGTTAAACCGAGCATTAGGAGCCTGCATGATAGAAAGAACTTGGGTAAATTCGCTGATCGCTTGTTGGCGTTGGTCTTCGCTAAGATTACCATTCTGCCAAGCAATAGCCGTATCCCGCGCAATTTCTCCCAGAATTGTCGCAGCATACCCCGGCGAGTCCTTTTTATTGCTGACTAATAAAGCGCGGAGTTTTGGTACTACATCCAAGGAAGCTGATCCAAACTTCCCCAGCCGAATAATTGCGTTATTGCGATCGTTATCATTGGTAGAGTCTAATCGCGCTGCGTAGTAGGGTACGAGATAAGGGAATCCCTGATCTCCATAACCCCGTAACTGAGACAGTGCCTCTCGTTGAATCAATGGTTCCGGGTGCTGCACCAATCGCCCGACTACTGGCAAACCTTGAATTTCTCCAAACTTGAGTAATGCCCACCCACTGGCAAGCTGCATCCAAGGATTATTATCCCCAACAGCAGTAATCAAAGCAGGAATGGCACTGCGATCGCCCAACTTGCCCAAGGCAATAGCAGCATTGACTCGCACCAATTCTTGAGGGTTAGCCGGAACCGAAATGCTGGTGCAGCATCATCAGTGAGATTGCCTAATGCTTCTGCTACACCACTTTTGACCAGAGGATCAGGATCGTCCATTGCACTGAGCAATGCTGGAACAATATCTTGTTGGGTATCACTAAGTTGTTGAATAATTTCCCGACGTTTGCCAATATCGGCGGTACGCAGTTGTTCAACTAACTCGGCAACAATGATTGGTTTAGCATTCTCCCCTTCTCCCCGCTTTGCTATCACGACTGGAGACGAGCTAAACTTCTCCTCTTGAGCTGCAACTCGGATCGGGTCAGCCAAGAAACTCACAATTGTTAACAGGCTCAAAGCCACGCCTATTCGAGAACTCATAGTATTGCTCAACTTAGAATTTTGTCATGCAAGTAGCAGATAACTATATATTTTCGCAGACAGTTTGTTAAATTGAACGGGAACCGGCTTCGCTCGGTGTTGAGCGATTTAAATTTTTCTTCTTTTGTCCTAACCTGTGTGCGTAGTGCTATAACCCATAAAACCAAGAGCCAAATCGCTCTAAACCCAGACAAGATAGGCATACGGTGTAGCAATTTTTCACAAGAGAACTTCAGGTTAACTGTCCCCCTCTGACTGAGGATACAGCCGACAAATTCCCGCGCCGATGTCCTGAATTTTGTCAATCAAGGGTTGGGGTTGCACTACTTTGACGTTCCCACCAAATCCAGCCACCCAACGCCATAAGTCTACATCCTCAAGTGACCATTTGGGGAAAGTGACTTGAAAGCGATGGGGAAACTCTGGATCAGGGCTGGGAGATAGGGAAAAAATTGATTTTAATCGACGGCTAGTCGGTTTATTCCCTAACGGCGGTGACATCTTCATCTGTCCCGGTGGATAGCGTTTTGTCCCTTCACAAATAAAGGGAAATATACTATCATTAAACCAGAGTTCGACCCGGATTTCCACCGCCGCCCGTTCTGTTTTTTTCGGACTAAGAAATTGTTGTTGATCTTTAACACTATTCCCCAGAAATAAACCCGCACTGGCTTCATGGAGGCGGTTTAGCTTGTTTAACGATCGCACTTGGGCTTGTCGCGATCGCGTGATAGTTTGGGGTTGACCGATAAACAGGCGATCTAATCGTTCAAACCGAAATAAATTCCCGCTTTTTCCCTTTTGTTCTTGTTCAAAGGCTACGTACCAAGCATGGTTATAAAAGACGATTTGCAGACACCAGGCGGTAAAAAATCCCTCCTGATCTCCCGGAAATCTCCCCCCACCCCGATGTCGATTTAATTCTAATAGTTTACCTGATGCGATCGCGTCTTCGAGTTGGTCTAAGTTGCGGGCTAGGGCAGATGGCGGTAAACTGTCGATATCTACCATAGACTGATGAGCTATTGCCCGGACTGGATACACTTCGGTGATATCTAGCTTACTGGAGGTTATGCGATCGCGGAATAGTTCATAGGTTTCTAAGGCTACCGGATCATCAAAACTCTGGGCTTGAGATTGCAGAACCGCAAACACCTGTTTAAGTTCATGACGCCATAGCAAGGCGGTACCTAAAAAGTAACCCTGTCGCATGGGAGTATTCGGGAGTAGTTTATAGGGTTTCAGGATTTTTTCGATATCTTTGCGAACCGTATCCACCGCATCACCTACAAGTATTCCTTCAGTTTTCAACGCCTCAACTAATGTAGGTAAATTTCCACCACAGGTATTCTCTAAAAAGGGATGGTGTAAAATAAATCGAATCGTTGCCAGAAGTCGCTGGAAGGGTTCACAATCAGAATAGGGATGAGTAGCGCTAATTGTCCCTGGTAGTGGTTCGACTTGAATCTGGCGATCGCCAATTGGATATCCGATCAATCCATTCTCCGTTAACCAGTGTAAATCATCCGCGATCGCATCAGGTACGGCATAGATTGAACCCTTACATTTCGCCATCACCGCACAGATTTCCTCCACAGAGGTGGAAAAGTCAGGAACGGTTCCCAATAGGCTTTCCAGACACTGAGGCGCAATTTGTTGTAAATTCCCGATCCCCGGATATGCCAGAATCAGGGAGATTAAATGCAGCAAGCGGTCAAAATCCAACAGCCGAGAATAGCGGTGTAACTGAATTTGTCCATGTTGGGTGCGGTTGGTGCGATTTACTTGGCTGCGTCTGAGGCGTTGAAGTTTGGTTTGGATTTGTCCGATATCGAATTTACCCTTAACTGGTGTCACCGGATAAACCCCTGCAAATCCCTCCGCCGCTAGGGGAGGAAATTGATGCAGGGACTGGTATAAGCATTCTATCACCGAATCCGGAACCTGACGCGATCGCTGTTTATTCCAGCGCAGACAGGTAGACAGAGGGGTTTTCAGGTGCCATCCTATCCACAGGGGAGATGGGGAAATTGTAGGGGTTTTGTTTCCAAACCCCATTTCCAATGTAGGGGAAGATGGGCTACATCTGTGCAATTGCATCAACAGCGACATCCGCCAGAAACGTTTAGCATTAGTAGCATCATAAATGATCGGTTGACCGGATGCGATCGCGTCTTGGATTTGCTGTAAGAGGTATTGTTCAATCTCTAACCATTCCCCCTGAATTGTGGCGTCACCGTAGAGGGTTTGGCGGATTTCATCGGTGGAGACTATTTTGTAGTTTCCCAGTTGCGCCAATTCCCCAGCCAGGGTTGATTTACCACTGGCGGGACAACCAATTAAAACGTGACAAATTAGTCCTTCGTCCTTTGTCATTTGTCATTTGTCCTTTGTCACTGATAACTGATAACTGTTCACTGATAAACGACTCTATCCTAGAGGGGGATGAGATACGCTGTCTATGATTTTATGCGAATGACGAATTGTGTGACTGAAGGGTTTCTGGTGACAAGTTAGGAGTGCATGGCGTGCGCCCGATTTCAACAGCAGGCATCCATTTTAACAGTAAAATCTATTCCACAATTTTAGCCGTGCGATCGCGTCCGGATATCAACTCAGGATATATAGCATTCAGTCCGAATAAATTAGATCAGGACACGATAGTATCGTGTCCCTACAGAATCAATTATTCCTAATTTTGGGTAGGGACACGGCATTGCCGTGTCCTATTATGTTAATCATTTCCATTAATTCGACTTCCAGAGAAATCTAAACTCCAAACAATAAATCACTGTTGCGCTTCCAGAAATAATTCTCGCTGACGCAATTCTTCCACCTCCTCTACAGTTAAATTCGCTTGGTTAGCCATATTCATCGCTTTATCCAGTTCAGGAACCTGCCGAAACGCAGGGGGAATCACGTCCAGGTTGGCAGCCTCTTTAATAAAATAAATCCATTTATCCGTTAAACTGTCTAATTCATCCAGCGTTTTCGTGAACTTGGGTAATTCAACAACAATTAATTCGATTTCCGGATCAACATAATCGAACAACTCTTGTTGTTCCTTCAAGCCAAAGCGCGTCAGGAAGTGCTGAGTTTGGTCAAACAGAGGAAAATCCGTAATCGTTAAAGTAATCGCAGGTTTAAGGTACGAATATCCTTCCCCATCGTTTAATTGATTGGCATAAGTTGCCATCAGATTATAAATCACCCGCTTTTCAAAGGACGCCCCTTTGAGTCTCTGCATCTCAATTAAAACCGTTGAGCCGTTATCCAGCACAACTTTGACATCCAGATAGCTATCTTTTCGGTCAACCCCATCTCCAGGATGATAGGGGTCAATGATTTCTAAATCCTGAATAACTGGATTGGTATTATAAATCAAGGCATTTAACAAGCTAATCAGGATATCTTTGCTATCTGTAGAGCCAAAGATTTTTTTGAATGCAAAATCAGTCTTGGGGCTAATGAATTCCATCTTCATAACTCCTCAATTGTTTCAGTCTAAAAAATGATTATTTTTCAATTATACCTTGAGTGGGTAACTGTGATCCTTCGCTCAAGCAGATGATTTGTAGGGGCGGGTTTTACCAATAACGCTCCGGTTCAAACCACTAACTCAACTAAACCCGCCCCGACTCAGTAGGGTGTGAACCAGCTAATTTGGTACAATAGATTGGGTTCGTAGTGAGGGCTTTAGCCCTATCTAGCTAGACGGAGCCAGAACTAAAGTTCTCACTACAAACAAAGCCCTATTTTAGGAGGGTTACGCCGCCATCGTGTGTTAGCGCAGCGTAACGTACCAATGACTCGCTTTTTTACACCAATGGCTCACTTTTTTATTGGTGGGTTACGGCGGATACCTAATTTGGCGGTAACGTTTTCAATTGAATCACCGCCTAACCCACCCTACGGGTAAGACGGTGCTATCTGTAATAATATCATTTTTCCATCCATCTCTAACGCCATGGTTTCCTGGCGTAATTCCTGCTGCAAATAGCTAACAAACTTTAAAACCGTTGGCAACTGTTCGACTAACGCTTGTCGCGTCATAAACGACTTAATCACATAACTCTTTTCACTCACCATTCCCGCCACAGCACTTTTATACATTCCCGATTGTTCCACCCAACTGATTCCCTCGAATAACTCAGCCATTAAGGTTTTGGCTTGTTCCACGTAGGCTGATGTATCACAGGGAATATCGATGTCAATGGTTGTGGGAATTAAGATTCCGATACTATGGTCAAGGAACCAGACATTTGCCGAAAACGCTGATAAAAGTTCTTCAATGGGTAAGGGGGATGGATGAGAAGAGGGTAAGGGTAAGGAGGTTAAAGATGGAACCCTTTGGTTTAAGGGTTCTTCGGTTTGTAGCGATAGGTTAAATCCTGGAAGGAGACTGTTGAATCCTGATAGAGTTGGGAATTGGGAAGCGTCTAACATTGGTTCATCTCCGTCTCGACTTCTTTACTCTAATGGGATAAGGTGATGCGGTGCTAGGATTTGATGCGAATGACTAATTGTCCTTTGTCATTCGTCATTTGTCATTTGTTATACTCGCTTCCGACAAGAACCAAGCTACGTCATTTGTACTGACTGTTTCACGGTATATGGTGCAACGAAGGGAGGTAAGTTTTGACGCTTCACGTTGTTTTAGGACATGGTTTGTAGGGGCGGGTTTCACGATTATCTTTTCGGTTGCACAAGAGATGTGACTAAACCCGCCCCGACTCAGGGTTCTAGATTTCCCCAAGACTTACGCAAAACCTCTATTCGTAGTGGCGTGACTCAGCTAAAATGGTGCAATAGATTGGGTACGTAGTGAGGGCTTTAGCCCTCTACAGCTAGGCGTTAGAGAACTAAAGTTCTCACTACAAACAACGTCCTATTTTAGCTGGGTCAGTCCGCCATCGTGTGTTAGCGTAGCGTAACGCACCGTTGTCATTATATGGGGATCGCGGCGTAAGTCCTGTTTCCCGTGAAATGTCAGGTGAGGGTTGAGGGAATGATATGATGGCAGAGACGGTTCACGAAAAGCTGTGTAGCTACCCCCAACAGGTTACGGCTTTGATGAGAATAGGGTATGAGTCTAGAGCAAAATTTGACGGCTGGAAGCGGGGGCAAAAAACCGGGACTCCCGTCAAAAGTTCTGAAACTTCTGCTGTGAGAGCGTTTCAGCGTTTAGAGTTTGTTGGTAATTACAAATTATTTTCAATAAGCGGGGCTGAAATGAACCTAAAATTTTCAGCCGTCAAAATCTCTGCTAGAATGCATACCTGTAGGGGGTTTCAAACTCCGGAGTTTCCCACTCTGTTGGGAAGCTGAATTAATGGAAACATCAACCTTTTTCTCCATAAACACGATTACAATCTGGTTTCCCACTCTGTTGGGAAGCTGAATTAATGGAAACCTTGTGGATCGCGTACCCGCCCAATCATTTGTACGGTTTCCCACTCTGTTGGGAAGCTGAATTAATGGAAACTCAGGGGTTGCGAATATCGGTTCCTCTAACGCGGGAAGTTTCCCACTCTGTTGGGAAGCTGAATTAATGGAAACAGTCGTTGTCAGCAGTCAGGCAACGGATTGCTTTGTAGTTTCCCACTCTGTTGGGAAGCTGAATTAATGGAAACTCCAGATAGAGGGATAATGCAAAGGTGGGCAATACCCACCCTACTAAATCTCCAGTAATTAATGTAGAGACGTTCCATGGAACGTCTCTACAATGTTTTTGCCCTTACCCAAAAACAGAAATAATCCAACCCAATAGATATCCGGTCGTTGAAAATTGGTTCCCTTAATGCATACTATCTACAATATGCTGTAATTCTTCCGACAAACCTCTTTCCTCAAAGGGAAGATTCAATCGCTTAATTTCTCGGATAAAGGGGGTTTTAACCTCTTGCTGATAAGTGCTGATCACATCGGTGTAGCGGTTATCCCTCTGATTCCCCAATAAATAGCCAATCACCTCTTGGGGTTCTACCCCTAATAAATTGTGCATCAGTTGGTTCCGTAAATCAGCCTCCCGTTCCCGTTCATATTGGGCAATCCAGGTTAATAATTTCCACGTTTTTAAATCGGGTCGCAGGTTACACAACCAATAATACATTCCTGTATTACTACCGATTTTATGGAATTGAAAACAGTCCTTTTTGTTTTTCTTATCATAGAACCAAAAAACAGATTTTATATCCTCATTGTCAACCGGAAAATTAAGTTGTTTTAATGTCTCCAGTTTTTCATCAAAAATCGGTTGCTTCAAATCAACCTGTAAACGCCGTTTTAGCTCATTGTCTCGGTATTTTTTATCCTGCGGATTTCTAACAAAACCTAATCCAGCATCATTCCAGACAATTAACTCCGGGGCAGATAACCGTTTATTTACCCCTTTGACCTGCAAATTAACTGTTTTAGCCTCAAGTTCATGTTTAATCGCCCCTTTCAAAAACGTTTCCTGGGCGGCGGCTAATAGCGTCAACCCTTGGATATAATTCCCCTTAGCGAAAAACAGTTCAACCAAATCTAAGGCATTAACCACTCGTTGAATCGCCGCCTCTACCTCAAACTCATCTTGGCGATTGTCACAGGTTTTTTCCAGATTAAACCCTTTGACTAAATCATCCAGTTTCTTCTCGATATCCCTATCTCTTACTGTTTCAGAAATCCCTTGATATAAAGTTAACGCCGCACCCGGTAACCCATCCTTGACCAACTGCTTGGCTTTTTGAACTTGCATTCCTCGCCAATACCGAGAACTAGCAATCATCTCAGCTTGGGACTGAAGACATCCCTCATCATCATAATACTGATAACTAACCAGAAACTCCACCCTAGGAAACAGTCCCAAACTAACAAATTGTACCGCAGACGAGATAGCAGGCGTTCCGGCTTGATGGCTGATATACACCAATTCATCCCCTTGCATCTCTAATTCAGCTTGTTTAGCGTACAGCGTCGTTTCCACTAAACCCAGGGTTTTATCCCAATGGTCGAGTCCTCGTCCTGATTCAGGGGTTAACGTCCAAAACTGGGGATTTATCTGGAATTTTTGACGAAAATAGGACTCGATTATCGGTTTCAGTTCGACGGTATCTTGCCAATAGGGAGAATATTTATTATCGACCTGAGATGCCAGAATTGCCGATTGGTCAGTTAACAGCACCACAATTTTATCTGGAAACGCGCCGAGTTTTTTCTTAAAATAGTCGTGAAATGAATCCAGTATCGGAAACGCTAAATCCTGATAATTGTCGGGATGCCGTCTGTATGCTAAACCCAACACTCTCGCGGGAATCAGAAATCGCTTTGTTTCTTTGTCTTCAAACTCATCACAACACCAAAATTTATCACAATCTGAAATCGGTTCATCAAAGCGAACCTCTTCATACAGCGACTCCCAATTCTTATTACTCTTGAGTTGAACATCACTATTACCTATCGTAATTATCCAAATCGTCATACTATCCACTCCCGTCGCAACATTAGGTTAATTTCGGCTGAATTAAAATAATCTCCCCAATAATCCCTGTTGTAGAGACGTTGCATGCAACGTCTCTACAAACCGCTGGACTGACTTTTACCAAACCTGTTCAAACTCCGTATCCCGGCGCAAAAATCGCAGAAATCGGTCGGTATCAGAACATTTCTGTGGGGGAAAAATCGTCAATAACTCAACATATCCCCGCCCCACCCTAACCTCCCCGGAATCATCCCTGACATAATTCGGATACATCCGATGCCAAATCCGTCCCGTTGTCCCCATACTCCCCGTTAAACGGTGAGGATTCTTAATCGAATTCTCCCCCTGATACGCCCCATGAAACCAATCAATTGCCTGACTCTTGCCATCCCTCGCCCAGCGTCCCCAGACTTGCACCCTTTGCCGATGCCAAGGTTCGCGCCACTGTTGAACCGAAGGACTTAATTCATCCGAGGGTAAGCGTTTTTCTGGCGGTATCCACTCTCTCATCACCTGGCGAATCTGATCAATCCCCGCCCCAATATCCGTTAACTGATTCACCGTTTGACAATAATCAATCGCGGGTTCCAAATACTCCCAATGACAACCCATCGCCGGCTTTTTAGAATTCTGCAAATACTCCGGATAAAATAAGTAATGGTCAACCCGACGCCAAGACTTACCCAATCCCCCCAACAACAGGGCAAACTTGACCAACGCCGCCGCTATCTGGGTGAATTGTTGGGCTTGACTCGTCGATAAATTGCCCGACATCGCCGAAATGCCTAAGCAACCGCTTTTGAGATGGTACAACGGTATCGAAGCCTTAGAGTTATTCGGTTGATAATCACGCCGCTGTAACTCCAACTCACCCGCCGCCACCTGAACCTGCACCTGCAATCCCCCGACAATAGAACCATTCCCCTTGCCAAATCCGCCCCAAAGCCTTTGGGTAAATTCCTTAGCCGTCTCTGCATCCGTTAACCCACTCAATAACCGCAACGTATGACCCCGGAGGGCGGCTTTGAAACTATTGGGACGAAATTCTGCTAATCGCTGCTGATGTTCGCGAATTAAGGTTGAGGCGACGCCTTGTCCTTTTAACATCACTTGTAACAGAGGCGGCTGTGACGTAACCGGGTGAAACTGACCATAACCCGCACTAACTCTACCGCCAATTCCTTGGGCTAACGCCTGTTCCCAGCGTTGCCAAATCTGCTGCCATTGGGACTCTTCTAAGACTTGGGTACTAGAAATCCCAAATCGTAAGGTGACTTGATACAACGATATCTGGGCATTAGCATTCGTGGTTTCATCAGCTATCACCTGTTTTTCCTGTTGGGAATGGACAATATCCACCAACCGTTTTGTCCAATTCATATCCACCGGATAGGCACCATGAAAGCGTAAAATACCCGGTTGAGTTTCAGAGTCTGAGAGTTTTCCCCCACAATAGCGTAACCCTTCAGCGGGAGAACATTGGCGCAAAAATGCCCCCTTCATACTTGCACCCGAATAATAGGGAAACCCTTTACCGCCAATAATCGGGCGAATAAACCCTTCCTCTTGTCCACTATTAGAAACTAAGCGCCAGGAAACAGTATAATCCCGCGTTTGCACACCCGTACCAAAGTCTGGAATCGAGGCGGGGGCGGCGGTTGGCGATGAAACAGGTTTGGGTTTTGTGGGACGCGCCAAGGCTTTTGGGGTGACGCGGGGACGTTTCCCTGGGGCAGATTTCCGGGGTAAGGGCGGTTCCGGTTGGGGCAAACTCGATTCCGGAAACACCTGCTTCCACTCCTCCACCCAGCGATGGGAATCTTGACAGGATGCATCTTTAATCACCCGTTGCAACTGACAGCGATTTTCCACGGGGGCGCGAAACATCATCGGTACATTGTTATGATTCATCGGTATCTTTAGAGGGTTTTTTATAGCGTTGAGTCCACCAGACTAAACTGTCACAGAGTTGGGTAAGTACCGTCAGGGCAATGCGTTGATTTTCAATCGGAAATTGGTCTTTATCCCAGAGTTGAGTCACCATCTTTTCAATGTCTGCGGTTTTCCCCTGACTCACTTCTTCGTTGGGAACATTAATCCCCGCCTTTTTCATCAGTTTGACAAAGGCGTTCCAGGTATCTCGCCAATATTCCCCGGCGATGCGGGTTTTCGGTTTATTGATTAGGCGCAGATGTTCCCCCCAAAATCGTTCTAATCCGTAGGCGACAGTGACGCGCATTTTATGGGATTCGTTGAGAACATCCTTATCCCGGTAATCGAGAACCAAACGTTGTGCTACTCGGTCTAAATTATAGGAATTCCAAGCCATATTAGTCCTCCTGATGAATTGTGAGTTGGCAATGTCCAAAACCAATGGATTCTAATCCACCTAAATAAATGTCACCGGATAGGGAATCGGTGTTAAACGGTGTCCAGGGTTTGGGTGTGGGTTTAATCGCAATGGGAAAGACTAAAATCGTGCCTTCGGGTAGGGCTTCCGTATTGAAAAATGCCCCTTGGCTCGCTTTTTTCTCGGTCTTTTCTAATGCCACACGACTCTGACGGTATAATGCCATGTCGTGAATCATTCCGATATCCTTATCATCAACCACCACGGCGGGAATCGAGGATTCATCGCGGTCAGACCAACAATATAAATTCGGGGGAAACCAGGGAGATAAATCGACTTCGTGGTCCAGGGTTAAAAAGCCCAGGTTGAAGAAGAGAACTTTTTTACCTTTGTCTTTTTTATGCTGGGATTTGGGTGCGTTTAATCCTTTTGCTGCTGTATAGGGTTTGGGAATCGAGATATCCTGCAAAGTGGGAACTAATTGACCCACAATCCGACGATATCGCTTCAGTAAACTGGGACAACTCACCCAGACAATAGGTTGACCGGGACAAAAGACGGGTAGCCAAACAATGGAGGCTTGTTCAATTTTAATCCGAGATTCCGTTGTGGCATCAGTTTGGCGGGAGTCTGCTTCATGACCATACCAATAATTCTCCTCAGCTACGGCTTGGTCTTTTAAGGATTGGGCTTGATTTTTTAAGGTTTCGGCATTCTCGGAATCTGTTTGGGCTTGATTTTTTAAGGTTTCAGCCTGTTCCAGGAGTTCAATCTGACGCATCATTGTTCGCAATCGACCGCGAATTGAACTACCGGGAATTATTCCGGTTTGGGTAAAAGAGTCACGGAAAATTAGGTTCAAATTCCCGCTTTCTTCACCAGCCGTTGCACCGACGTGCAAGGGGGCGAGGGTTTCAATGATACCGTAAGCTTGTTTAGTGTTGTGCATGGTTTTGTTCCATCGATTATTAGCTAACTGATTTAATTTCTACGGGTAATGCCAAGCCACAGCCCAGGTGTTTTAAACTATAGCCTTCATTGGGAAACCATTCCTCTTGCCACTCCCACCAAGATTGATTTAAAGGCTGGTCGAAATAATAAATAGTTCCGGGAGGAACGGCATAGCGTCCGCGCCCTAATTTCCCACCAGCGCTGTACCGATAGGGGATGGCTTTATCGGTTAATAGGTGTACGGGTTTAGGAAAGTTTGGGTGTTGGGGATAGCGATAGGAATAGCGGGTAGACCCCCAGACTCCAGGTGTAATTAAGGCGAGGGCGTTTTGAATCGGTTGCTGGAAGAGATTGATGATTTTTTTAGATTTAATGGATGCTGTTTTAATCTCAACCAGATGATTCTCACCGCCGAAGCGATACCAACCCGGTTCTATTTCATGAGTGGACAGATAAACGAGGCAAATGTCTTCGGGAAGTTGCACGGCATTTTCCAGAAATAAACCATCTTGGGATAAGGTATGACGTTCTGTTTTTTTCATCCGAGGATGGAGGATAGGGATATAGTCCCAGGGAGATTCTTCGGCGTCTTGACTTTGAATGATTTTTAGTGGACTTTGCCAAGAGGTGATGGTTTGCCAGGTGTAATCGGGTTCGATGTCAGTAGTTTGACGTTGCCATTCTCCCTGGTTATTCAGATACCATTCATCAACGCCTTTTTTAGAGAGAATTCGATGTCGGGGAAGGGGAACATAAAACTGTTGTTCCTCGTTGTCTTTTGCCCAAAAGGGTCCGGCGACAAAGAGGTTTTCTTTTAAGTCTTGTTTAATCTTGGGGTTATCATAATTGGCACTAAAATAAAGTCCGGATAGGGTGGCGGCTTCTGGGGGAAATTTAGCCCCGGAACGTCCGACGAGGTTTTCTGGTGAGAGAAATGCCCCAGCACTGCCATACATTAATCCTAAGGGTTTGATTATAATTAAATAGTTGAACATGGATTTGTCAAAACACTGATTTCACGGATTTGTTGTCCAGATTTTGGTCGGGAGGCAAAGCTTATTTATACACTGATTTCACAGAAAGGTTACTTCTCTCATTTTGACAGGGGGATTAGGATTTTAACGGCGATTATTTCGTCCTCTGTTTATGTCATTGGTTAAAGAGTCGGGGCGGGTTTATTTCTATCTGGGTTAAGGAGAAGGAATAATGGTAAAACCTGCCCCTACAGATGCGCCAATAAATGAGATACATCATGGGTTATTCTCCGTTGCGTAAAAAATACCAGCCAACTGTAATGAGGTCAGAAATCCAGCGAATCATGGCATCGGCTTGGTCGGCTAATTTAGCATTATCTTCCATAACAATAATTTTTTTTGTCTTGTCTTGTTCTTTTTTCTCATTTTGCTCAATTCTCTCTTTTTGTCCAGGAAAATAAATATCAAAAAACTCTAGAACCGCTTGACGATTCTCCATAATTTCTTGACCCAATTCAGATAACGCCTGCTTATCTCGAACGCCTAAGCCAAAGGCATGGCGGGATTTGAGTTGTAGCAGGTCATTATAAACATGATTCCAATTGGGTTCTTGTTCTGATTGTTGTCCGGATTGTTGCCAATTTGAGTAGGTTTTATCATCGCGATCGCGGTATTGTTTGAGTATCTCCAAATAGTGCCAAGGACAAGTCCATTGCACATACTGCCCACTGTTAAAAACCACCCGAATGGTTACCCGATTTCGCCCTAAGCGTTTTGCCTGTGTCTCCGCCTCCCGACAATGTTGTAGTACATCTCGTTGGGGGACACTCCCAGCGACCCAAATAAAGCCGACACTTAGGGTAATGTCTCGCTGATGTTGTTGCCATTGTTCGGGTAGGCTAATTAACCACTCTAAGGCGGTTAAGGGGGGAATCGGATGGGCGGAATCAGGACTATAAAGAATCCCTAAAAAGTCATCTCCACCTGCATAAATTACTCTACCTTTATCCTTGGGAAATTTAGCCTCAAACTCCTTACCCCATTTCCGCAAAGCTTTGGTAAAGGCTTTAATCCCCGATTCTCCTTGTTGATCAGCAATTTCTACCAATTTATCCCCCACTTTATCCCCATCGCCCATAAACCAACCCGTCCATTGTCCCGGTGTTGTTTGAGTGGGTTTGCGGTCAATATCTTGGAAGCCGCTATCCAATGTTTCCATCTGAATGGACGTTGCCAATTCAGGCAAGGTGACTAAGCGTTTAACGAGTTCGGGAATATTGAGTCGTTCATTCGGAGCAATATATTTGCCTTCAGTTTGACGTTTATCCTGAGTTTTTTTGCCATCTAATATCCAAGCCAACTCCTGATAAAAAGCCTGAATTTCGCGGTCTTCTCTACTATAATTAATAAACTGAGCATTTCTATCCTCAGCCCCCAATCCTTGCCACGCGATCGCATCGGTTCCCGTAAGGCTTGAACTCTCGCCAATCCAGTTAATTCCTGTCCAGTTCCGACGCAGTTTACGCTGTTCTAGTTGCTGCATCGCTATGGGAATTGAATCCCCTTGCCCCCAAAAAATTTCCCAAGTACATTTTTGCCATTTTCGCCATTCTTTATCCCAGTGATAGGGAGCAAATTCAGATAAGTTTGTCTGTATCCAGTCTTTACAGATGTCCAGAATGATTCCCCAAGCTGTGATTAAGGCAGTTTTAATCTGATTGTCAATCTCTGAATCGCTAGTTTCTGGGGGGAAAACATCTTTAAGTAAGATCCGGTTTGGCAATCCTTTTTCCACAGTCGGTAAGCCGGGAGAAATCACTAAATCATTTTTATTTTGATCATCAGGAATTAAAATATCAATTAAGCGACGGCTCAAGTGAGACAAAATTAATGATGCACCAAATAAGTCTCGGAGTTTCCGAGATTTTTCGATAAAACTTTGAACGGGCGAAAAGGTAATGGCGATGTAAATAGACATGATTTCTTAGGGGATGACAGGGGACAATTTTGATCACAATGGTTCCCTATGCCGTTTAGAGACTGGATATCAAGTTTCCCCTCCTTTCCTGACTAGCTATCATGCTATCAGTTTAACCCCTGGTAATCCAGTGTCAATCCTGGTGATGCGAATGACGAACGTGCCTCACCAGATGGGGTGACACAGACGAAAATCCTTATGTCTCATTTCCCAAAAGACCACATAACAGAAGGTTTACCTAGAGAGGTATAGAGCGATGTTTTGATGCGATCGCGCTTTTTCAGTTGTGCGATCGCTTTTGATTTGCAAGCGTTTTGGACACACGTCAGCAATAGGACGCACGTCGGTGCGCCCCTACGGTCTCTTTTATGTATTTGTTGGGCAGATTTCGCCGATTAATTTGGGCAAAACCCTGTGGAATCTCTGTAGGGGCGACCCGCTTGCATCAAGTAACAACACCTGTCCACTCAATTTGATCGGGTCGCCCTCTCTCGTTCACATCGTTTCCATTAATTCGACTTCTAGGGAAGTCTAAAGAAGAAAGTTTAATCAATCAATATGAACGCCTCCTCGAGTTTCCATTAATTCGACTTCTAGGGAAGTCTAAAGAACTACATGGTTACAATAGAAGAGCCTGAAGGAGTAATAGTTTCCATTAATTCGACTTCTAGGGAAGTCTAAAGTCAAGTTGCCAGGACCTAAACCTTCCTCGAATTTCCGTTTCCATTAATTCGACTTCTAGGGAAGTCTAAAGCAAATGCTAAAAGAGCTAGAGAAAGCATTGGAAAAGTTTCCATTAATTCGACTTCTAGGGAAGTCTAAAGTCGATATTGGCAATGGGATTACTGCCATTTCTTTCGAGTTTCCATTAATTCGACTTCTAGGGAAGTCTAAAGAAGCAAACGCAAAGCCGTAAGCCGAGCGTTTACAGTGTTTCCATTAATTCGACTTCTAGGGAAGTCTAAAGCGGTAGCTGGGAAATTCCTAGCCCGACTCAGGGAACGTTTCCATTAATTCGACTTCTAGGGAAGTCTAAAGCAAGAAATAAGGTGGGAGTAGAACCGATGACTCCCTCAATAGTTTCCATTAATTCGACTTCTAGGGAAGTCTAAAGCATATTGTAGACTCATTGTTGAGTCAAAATCATAATGGAGATGTTTCCATTAATTCGACTTCTAGGGAAGTCTAAAGACGTCTATATCGACGTTGACTCCGAAGTGGTAGTGTTTCCATTAATTCGACTTCTAGGGAAGTCTAAAGTAGAGGAAACGGAAATCACCTTCACGGACGACGTGGGTTTCCATTAATTCGACTTCTAGGGAAGTCTAAAGAGCCACCCTCTAGGAGCCTCTCTCTGAGCCAATTCTACACCCCCAATTTTGTAGGGGTCAAGATCTGAGGCGAATACTTGCAACTTATTCTCAGTAACTTCCTCAGATCAAAGCCTTAAACCCTTACCCAGAGCCAGGTTTGTAGGGGTCAACGAAAAAACAACGCTTTCAGCGATCGCCTGACCCCTACCCGATTACTGTGGATCGAACACCACCTCAAACTTTGCCCCTGGTACATAGCGCTGCAAAAATCTCACCTGATCATCCGCATCCTGACGGTTACAGAATCGGGCTACCGTACAGCACCTCGCATCAGGTAATAAACGGACAATTGTCCAAGGGTGCGAATCATCCTCTCCTGACGATAAACATACCTGATCCTCCGCCAATCCTATCATGCTTTCTCCTCTCATACTCTCCAAAATCCGCTTAAGAATTGACAGAAGTCGTTTCCTAGAAGGATGAGTATTATCAGGAAGCAAACGCCATTCCTCTACAGGTGCAGGTAAATAAGTCAAACGATAACAATAGCTACCCGATTGACTCACCCACCACGACAAACGACGCCCTTGTTTTTGACAGTCATAACCCTTCTGTCGGAGAACAGCACAAATTTTCTCCCCCTCAACGCGAAGGCGTAACCAGTCACCATGTTTCATGACCAATCCATCCCCAATCACAGACACCGTGCGATCGCACTCTCACCCCAATCCCCCCTCTAACCCTGGGTTTCATCAAGTTCAGAACATCCTGGCGATCGCACGTTTCCTAACGTAATTGAGTCAAATAATCAAAACCATGCCAAAATTCATTAGCGCCAAATTTCGCAAATAATTCGGCATCGGACGACGATAGCATCAGTCTCACCAACCGCCTTGGGTTTAAACCCAAGGCTAAAACCTCAAGTCAGCTTTAGCTGACTATCTAACAGTTGTGTTCCCTCTACCTCTAACGGTTGTAAATCCTCTTCCCAAGCCGTATCCGCCACCCTAACCACACCCCAATCTGGGCTACTATTAAATAGAGGTTTCCCCATCACGCGATCGCCAATTCAAAACCCAGCCTTTGACTCATCAGGAAAAACTGGACTCTTGGGGGTAACAACCCGTGCCGCCATTCCCGCTAATGCCAAAGAAACTCGGTCAGAAATCATCATTTTATCCCCAGAATTCATCACCTGAAGACATTGAATAGAATTCCCCCATCCCTAGAACCCTATCTCCAGCAAACCATTCAATCAAAAGAATCACGAGTAGCGTTAGTGAAACTCTATCGTTCTCAGATAGAAAAAGGTTCTCACGCCGCCATGACTCCCCTGCTGAATCTCTGTCTGGATAAATCACGAGATGTTGCCCAATCTGCATCCTGGGTTGTTCTGGATTTTGCCTCCCAGATTCAAGCGGCTTCTCAGATAGCACCAATCTGTGTTCAATCTCCAATTACGGGTGTGCGTCAGAATGCATTGAAGGCATTAATTGCGGCGATGAATGGGGGTTTACAGGTGAGTGAAACAGAAATTGAAACCCTTTTTAACGCCTTAGCTGAGGATAAAGCGCCGGAAGTCTTACAGCTTTTATATGAACTGGTCAACTGTTGTCTTTGGCATCATCATTCGATTTCCCAGGAATTAGCCCAAGCCACATTTAAATTAACCCAGAGGTTAGTGGAACAGAATCATAAAGCCACCCTGGATATGACAACGAAAGCGGCATTCATCACCCTAAATCAGATGCTCAATTTAGAGGATTCTCGTCTAGTTCCCCCCATCAGGGATTGTACCAGAGCGCTGTTACGAGCAACGGATATTGGTCAAAAAGTTGACCGATTAATCATTACTGGAATTTTGACAAAGTTAGCCAAGTATAACTCCGAATTGCTGACGCAAATTGTCCGAGAGGATTTGGTAATAAATGGGCGAGTATTACCAGCAGCGAATCTTTATGCCATTGCCATCGCTATTGTACATGACCAGGGTAAAAATGCACCCTTGCTGAATGAAATTTTGCAGGATGAACGGTTAACCAATGACGTGAAGAGTCGGATTCTGCGAGAACGGGGACTCTGATAGGATGTTCAATTGAATAAACTGATACAATAGACAGATGACGAAACTCCCCAATGGCAATCAAGCTGAAATTCCCATGGAGAAGTTGATTGGCTATTGCTTGAATCCTGAACATTCATCCGGCAAGCATAAAGCTAAAGTCTTCAAATCTGCCCTGGGAATAACCGCAAGTAATGCTGAAGTGTTACGAAACTTGATTCAACAATCGGCTGTGGAAGGTGAGGTGGTTCAGGAAGAAAAAACTCCGTTTGGACAAATCTTTAAGGTAGATTGGCTTGTACCAGAATCTGTCAATTCAGGATCTGAGCGAGTAATTCTGCGAACCATTTGGGAAATTACGGCGAAAAACAAACATCCGCGTCTAATATCTGCATTTGTCAAGTGATATGGAAAATCTGAATTTACTGGATACAATTGCGACGTTAAAACCCATTCCATTAAAACGGTTGCACCTGGTTGAACCCGACTATGTAAAAATTGAGGCTTTGCCATCTGGACAGGTGGGTACCGTTGTCAATATTTACGATGAACAAGAAGAACCTCAGTATTTAGTAGAGTTTGCGGATTTACAGGGGCGGGAATATGCAATGGCTACGTTGAAACGAGAGGAAGTTTTGATACTGCACTATGAAATTTCAGTGGCTTAACCCTAAGCTGCGAGTTCGTGCTAAAGTCCGATTGGACAAGTTCCAGCACCTGAGATGCGATCGCGCTATGTTATAAAATAATGAAGGTATCCTTAACCTCGTTGAACTGGGATATGAGTGGGAGCAACAGACAACGATGTTAAACTTAACGGGAAACTTGGCGCAGTATGAGGCTCGTATTATTATTGTTCAAGCCGCGATCGCACCTTTTGATCCTGTACAGCTTGTGTTTGCCGGGATTCAGGCGTAAATAATACCACTAATTTTAGGATAAGTCAACTTCTTTATGGAGTTTGACGTTTGTTTTTACCGTTCACAGTTACAGCTTGAAGTCAGTCCAAAAGCCGCAACATTCAACGAATAAAAGGAAATCTCTTACCCTCAAGCATCGCCTTATTGTCTTGGTGTGATAACCGAAACCTCAGCCTTTAATATCTGCATTTGTCAAATGATATCATATCCGCCGAAATAACCATAATATCCTTCTTATTTGCAACCTTGCTCCTTCCCTTCTGCCCTCTCTCTGCCTTCTGACTTGTCTCCACCTAAATGTGACTATTCAACCGGACATAATATGATACGGAAAATCTGAATTTACTGGATACAATTGCGACGTTAAAACCGATTCCATTAAAACGATTGCACTTGGTTGAACCCCAGAAACTGTAGGGGCGCACGGAGCGTGCGCCCTAAAAAATTGCTTCCGTAGGGTAGGCATTGCCTACCTACCCATTTGTTTCCATTAATTTAAGTTTCCATTAATTTAAGTTTCCATTAATTCGACTTCCGGAGAAGTCTAAAGCAGAAGAAGGCAAAGGCTGGAGTCTTGAGAAAGCAGAGTTTCCATTAATTCGACTTCCGGAGAAGTCTAAAGTTGTTGTGTATTGATAGCGGGATATTCCCTCTATCTTATTGTTTCCATTAATTCGACTTCCGGAGAAGTCTAAAGTAAATTGGGCTCTTGTCCACATTGATATTAGGTACTTGTGGTTTCCATTAATTCGACTTCCGGAGAAGTCTAAAGAGACTCCCAAGAAGTGTGGATAGGCGGACAAGGAGCCTATCTTGTTTCCATTAATTCGACTTCCGGAGAAGTCTAAAGAGTCGGCTCCTAGGAGCCTCACCCTGACCTGATTCTACACCCTGATTTCCGGGGGGGTCAAGATCTACCCCAAATAGCTGCAACTAATTCTCAATAACTACCCCCATTCAACCCATGAAACCCTTACCCAGAGCCTGCTCCGGGGGGGTCTACCAAAAATCAAGGATTTCAGCCATCGCCTGACCCCCCCGGAAACCTTACCACTTATTCCAACGCACTGGACGATAAACCTGCTGTTCTCCCATCAAACACGCCACATACTCCCACACCTGCAACTCCAAACAACGGCGGTTATTCACCTTATAGCCAGTATGGGGATGAGTAATCCGCGCCTGTAACTTCTCCTCCCAATGCTTCAAAAACTTCTTTAGCGAATCAGGATACAAATACACACCCCCACGCTCATCTGGCGGAGTAAAATCTTCAAGCACAAATATCTTAGAATTCACCAAATACGCCACCAACGAATCCACCAACAGCGCCCGAAACTCTTCGACTAAATCCGACACCAACGCCGGATAATTTACGGGTTTCGACATCCCGTAAATTATCAAATTACCATTGTTATTTTACCCAATTAAATGATAATATTGGTGGTATGCTAACACGTAGAACCACTTTCAGACTTTATCCAAACAAGACCCAATGTGACAAGCTTCATTGGGCGAGAAAAATGCATTGTGATCTCTACAACGCGGCAATTGCTAACCGTAGGACACAATACAAACACTTTGGGCATTCTGTTGATTATTTTGAACAACAGAACTGTTTACCTGAGTTTAAAAAGGTTTGGACTGAGTATGCTGAATTAGGTTCCCATACGTTACAAGCTACCTTAAAGCGGGTTGATTTTACCTATAAGCGATTTTTCAAGGGATTAGGTAAGTATCCTAAGTTCAAAGCGAAGCGGCGGTATAGTGGCTGGACATATCCAGACAAAGCTAGTTGGAAGGCTTTATCTAACGGACCCAATGGTTACTTAGAACTGAGAGACCTTGGTTTAAAGATTCAAATGCGGGGTCAAGCTAGAACTTGGGGAACCCCGACTACTTGCACAATCTTTTTCAGGAATGGTTTGTGGTATGCATCAATCACCGTGCAGTGCAACCCAACTCGCCAGACGGGTACAGGTTCAATCGGGATCGACCTTGGCTGTAAAGACGCGGTGACGCTTTCAACTGGCGAGAAAATTGCTAAACCCGATTTTATTAAGGAGGGACACAAAAAGGTTAAGGTAGCCTCAAAGCGGTTAAGACGCAAGAGACCGCCGAATAGGAATAAGAAGGTCAAGGGGTCGAGGCGATGGAAAAAAGAACGTAAACAGCTCTCTAAAGTTCAGAGCAAAATAGCCCGACAACGGGAAGATTGGCTGCACAAAGTAACCAGTGATATAGTCAGCGGTAATAGCCTAATCGGTGGTGAGCAGTTAAACGTCAAGGGCATGACTCGAAAAGCAAAAAAGGGTAAGCGTAAGAAACAGAAAGCCGGATTAAATCGGTCTATTCTAGACGTTGGGTTTGGTCTAGTCGGTGATTTATTAACCTACAAATCGGCTGAGGCAGGTGGGTTTTATGTTGAGTCACCAACCCGGATGCTCAAGCCAACTCAACGGTGTGCTAAATGTTGGGAATTAACGCCTAAGAGTTTAGCTGATAGAGTTCATGTTTGCTCTAATCCTGACTGCGGTCATACCGAAGACAGAGATATCAATGCTGCCCAAGTAAATGAGATTTGGGCAAGGGGCTTGGAACGAACCTCTTTAGACGCAGAGCTGCCTAGCTCTACTGATTGTGGAAGCATGAAGCAACTAGGAGCGAGGAAGCGTCAGAAACAGCGACTTCAACAAAGTAAGTCGCTGTAGT